>DASPNB010000535.1:0-2672 GCA_035626755.1 Flavipsychrobacter sp. | reverse complement strand
AATGCATGGCGATACGTCAACGGTAGTGGCTCATGCCTTCACCGAAATAAATAATAGCATTACCAACCACACATCTTCTGCGATCACTGTCAGCTGGAGAGTAATTGATCATAATCTGCCCCAAAGCTGGAAGCTTTATTCCGGTTTTGGTATATGCGACAATATCACTTGTTACGATACGTCTATATTAGCCGGCGTCACAAGGGTGATGGACACAATAGGCGGCGGACAACAATCTATATTTAAACTACAGATAAACGGCGCATCGCAAAATGTGACGCCTACTACATCAGGGCCGATCTACATAACCAGCGAATTGTCAGACGGCAGTACTACCGATACCGTTACATTCATAGTTCATAAATGGGGTACAAGCATCGGCAAGGTAAGCAGCACTGCGAAAGAGGATGTCACTTTATATCCCAACCCGGCTTATGGCGAGGTAAATGTTACATTTAGCAAGGATATGGGAGTGAAAAATGTTGCGATATATAACCTTGTGGGTAAACAAATAAGCAACTACAGGGTGATCACTAACAGTGCAAAACTGGACCTGGAAAAAATTCCTTCCGGCATTTACTTCCTGCGCCTGATAGATAGCAATGGAAGGATTGTGGCAACACGCAGATTCACACATCAATAGAGCAACACCGACTACATTTTTTAAGATCCCCTTTTTAAGGGGATTTTTTTATCCCTTATATTAAGGTGTTTTGGTTTTTCGGATTATTGTTGTAGGTTTATCATGAAAACATATTGGTCACCGTTTAACACCAACTACTATGCAAAACCACGCACCTTCTTCCTTTGACGGATATTTCTCCGGCTCATAGCACTACTACCGCAACTTTCTTATAGTTTCTTCACTTTTTAATTACACGCACATGAAACATCAACGCGGCCCACCGTGGTCAAGCCATCATTTACTCATATCTCTGAAACGAACGCAACAATTCCATTTTTTACCATTAAAAACAAAAATTATGAAGAAGATTCTTTTAATGCTTATCATTAGTTTTTCATTACATTCTGTAACATCGCATGCAAATCCCCCAACTGTCGCAGTACATATTAATGTTCTCAAAAGTTGTTGGTACCAGGCCGGCAATACACAGATATTCCAATTCCTGGTAGATAATAATTCACATAACGTTTTTGGCAATAACATATACATTTGGCTTAATATTGGTGGAACAATATATGGCCCTATGTCGCCTTATAATGTTTACTACGACAATTTGACCGGGGGGTGGTATTATGAGTATGATGCATTAGCGAATGGACTTAATTTACCCACGCCTCTTCCCAATTGTATCAACTTTACCTATCATTATGTCTCCGATTATGTAGAACCTTATCAATGGGAAACGATCTGCAAATGTGACAATACAGCCTGTGATGCCACTTTCCAATTATTTGTTTTCAATACCTCCAACGGTATCGGCGTAGTGCCTAATGGCTGCAATCCGGGATATACATACAACGTTGATTTCGGAGACGGAACAATATGGTCTATGGCTCATCCAAATTGTGTTGGTTTTTCTTATAACTATGCTAACCCCGGCACCTATACTATTTGCGTGACCGCGACAAATGGTGTGGAAACCTGCCAGAAATGTAAGGACATTTGCATCAACGACTTTGAAGATATAGAGGACGGCGATGGTGCAGCCCCAGAGCAGGGAAATCCAAATTCTTCAAAACTCGTGCAGCCTTCAGTTGGATTCGGTATTTATCCAGTTCCGGCCCAGGACCAGATCAAGGTGGATTTCCAGTCGTTAAACAAGGAGAATATAAATATTGAAGTCTTGAACATTGAAGGCGCAAGCGTAAAGAAGTTAAACTACAATGCGTCAGTAGGTAAAAATATCGTTGACGTCGATATAAAAAACTTACAGCCTGGCATGTACATGATAAAGTTGTCCGGTAAAAATCAAACTACAACTAAGCGGTTTTCTATAACGCAATAAGAATTCAGCGTTTTAAAACTGTTAAGAGCACCGGCATGTTTAAGTGTCGGTGTTCTATTTTTATACTACCAGTCCTCGGCATGACCTATAAAGTTTCATTGTAGAGTACTATAGCCGAGTGCACAAACAAAAAAAAGATACTGCATTGCAGTATCTTTTTTTGTTCTGAATAATATTAAAACTTATTTCACAACAGACAAACGTTGAGTGCTGATACCATGTTCAGAAACAACATTGATATTATACAGGCCTGCAGCTAAATTAGCAGTGCTGATATTATGCAAAGTCCTGCCTGCACTTACCTGCAAAGCACCTGAAGTATATACAGTGCGGCCCACATTGTCCAATACATTTATAGTAACGGAACCCTGGTTAGGCACATCAAACGAGACAGCTGTCTGTCCAAAGGCAGGATTGGGGTAAACCGCCATATTGTTAACTGCATTCAGGCCTTCGATAGTCGCCGGGAACTCGTAATGCCTTGCTCCGTTAACATAATCATGTTTACTACCGTTTACTTTATAAATTACTGCAAATGGTACCAGCTTGGTTTTATCCCATGTGCTGGGCTGATCTGCATATGCGGGAGTGATCGAAGAAGTAAGGCTAAAAGTAAAGTCTTTAGTAAATTCTGCATCTTTAGCAATAGCGCCGGTCGCGATCTGCTCACCCCATGTAGTTGCAGACATACTTGTCCTTAAA
>DASPNB010000534.1:0-2184 GCA_035626755.1 Flavipsychrobacter sp. | reverse complement strand
CTACTGGGGTTGGGGACACCGGGTAACGAACACTGGTGGACAATACCTTTTTGATTCTGTCTATATATTAAAACTAGATGCTGATAGCATATTAGTCAAATCCACACATTTTAATTTTCGCTTCTATTTTCCTGATAGCTTGGCTAATAAAAACAATTACACGTTTAAGAATCCGTATATAAAAAATAATTTATATTATGAACAAGTTCTATCAGTACACTTCGGAGATGTGACCACCCGGGACATAAGCCTATTTGACGGTACTACAGGAATTAATCAGGACACTAAAAGCCTGGGGGCATGGAGAGTCTACAAATAGTTGTGTAAAGTTCTCCTGCAAACGTGAAATGGTTCGTCGGAATGCCTAATGAGATATCCATAAACAGTATAAATTATATTTGCGTAAACAGGCCATAATGCTCCCTCCCGAGACTTACGTTCCATTCGATGATGCTAATAGAGAGCACTTAAACAATGTTATCCATGCAAGGTGGCGTAAACACCGGCCTATAATGATTGTCACCCTGATTCTTCCCATCATAGCTATCGGCGTGCCTGCTATCTGTCTCTTCTTTTATATAGTAATGATCCTCTTCAATATCGGGTATTTCAACAGCCGGTTCCGCAACCTGTACGCCGACAGAAAAAGAGGACAAAAACTTATCATTCCCTTTCACCCCTACCCTTACTGCATCCCCGACGTCGGCAGATATTACATTAAGACAAATATAAATATTTATCCCTATATCAGCATCGACAAAGACACCTATTACTGGATGAATTCAGACCAGGTGCTATATATGGAGGTAGCGCCAAAGAGCGAGATCATTTTCAACATTACAGCCGAAGAAGCAGAAGGGACAATAGTTACTCCTCAATTGGAAACACCCTCACAGTTAAAGGACAGGAAAAGATGGAATTAAGGTGACTGATCAAAGAATACGGTTGCGCGCAAGCTGAGATATGCTTTACTTCTGTCCGTTAATAAGCACGCTTTTTCAGCTCCATCATTTATTCCGGTTTAGTTTCACGCTTTTTGAAACATTTAGCTCAATTACCATTTTGTCGTATTCCGCTTCCGTAAGCGGCCCATACACCATATCTGTTTTGACAGCGATGATCCAGAAATATTCTGCCTCACTACCCTCCCTATACACGCTAGTATCTCTCCCCCAAAAACAATCCTTTGTTGGCTGCTGCAATGCTATTATATAATCTTCGTTGTAAGCATGGTCAATGACGTTGCATGGTATAAAAATGTTGCCCCGCCCTGCACCCTGGGCAGCAATAACATTATTGCCCGGCCCCTCTGATATGAACGAGTAATTCCCGCTTAAGCTGTCAATCGAATCATTGTTACCATTGCATGAAAAAAGCACTACAACCAGGAACAAGAAACAAAATTCAATACTTCGGATCGAAAACATTGTAGTAAATCTCCCCATTTATTGGTGTGCTGTTAATGTTTGCAACTCCATGTAAATATATTCTAAAAGGAACGCCATTCCCCACCCTAACCTTGCCGAAGGCTGTATTGACGTTTCTTACAACATTCTTAAAAGATGTGTTAGGTTTATAATCAAAGTCATATATATCATAGTATCCATCCGAAACTGTTACTTTGTTACCGCCAGGATATCTAAGTTTGTATTCCCGTACACTTTGCCTTCGTTACCACCAACTCTACTAAACAGGTTAATGTACTGCTCATCGCCAACTCCATTGGGAAAATCTGCAGGGGTTATTTTTGACAAATTCCGTCCCCGGTGTGTCACTCGCCTTCGAGGACTCGCCGGCATCAACGCGCCGAAGCTGAAATGCGATTACCCAACCACTTTTTGGTTTTCACTTTTGAGTTTTGCCTTTAGAACAAAAAGTTTCCCACATCGTCCCCTCAAAATTTGCATCCCCCTACCCTCATTTCGTATCTTTGTATTAATAGTCTGCCGGAACATCCGGCAAGTTCTTTGACATAGCTGTAAACCCTTCCGGTACAATCCAATCCGGCACCTGGTATCGACTGTCCAGCATCCAGCATCAGGTATTGTCTAGTCCTGAAAAAAGTTTACACATAAAACAGTGTAAACATGAGAAAAACAGAAACGGCGACAGGCCGCAAAGGACAAAAAGGCAGAAGTTTCAAGTACGATGTTGCCTTCAGACGTAAGGTTGCTCTTCATTATC
>DASPNB010000533.1:0-3486 GCA_035626755.1 Flavipsychrobacter sp. | reverse complement strand
ATTGTCCTGTACTACTATTCCTGCAGAGTTGGTAAGCAGTTCCTTTACCTGTGCTTCATCAAAATCGCGCTCAAATTCTATATTCACGCTTTCGCTATGTCCACCCATTACAGGTACGCGAACCGTGGTGGCAGTAACCTTTATGCTATCATCACCCATTATCTTGCAGGTCTCCAGCACCATCTTCATCTCTTCTTTGGTATAGCCATTCTCCTGGAAGACATCTATATGGGGTATCAGGTTCATGTCTATAGGGTGGGGATACACGCCATGACCCTTACCGCCGGCGCGTTCGTCCAGCATTTCTGCTACGGCCTTCTGACCCGTACCGGTTACCGACTGATAGGTACTCACTACCACTCTTTTGATCTTGTACTTATCGTGCAGGGGTTTCAGCACTACCACCATCTGTATGGTAGAGCAATTAGGATTGGCTATTATATAGTCAGTTTTAGTAAGAGTATCTGCGTTCACCTCGGGCACTACCAGTTTCTTGGTCGGGTCCATGCGCCAGGCAGAGGAATTATCCACCACATAGCAGCCTATCTCCGCAAAGCGCGGCGCCAGTTCCAGCGAAGTAGAACCACCGGCGGAAAAAATAGCCAGCACAGGTTTCTTAGCAATAGCGTCATCCACAGAAACAACGGTATATTCCTTGCCCATAAACGACACCTTATTGCCCACCGAACGCGCGGAGGCCACAGGTATCAGTTCTGTTACCGGGAACTGTCTTTCTTCAAGGATGCGCAACATAGTAGAGCCCACAAGGCCCGTAGCGCCAACAACTGCTACTTTCATTTGGCTGCAAAAGTAATGGATTTGATATTCTATTTAAATTCCATTGCGGTATTCTCTCCCAATTTCCGCATTTCCATATTCTCACATCTCCACATTCCCTTTTTCCCGACCTTTGCCCCGCATGAAGAACCTCGCCGCGCTCAAAAAGTATTTTATCCGTTACAGGTGGCGTTTGCTCCTGGGTATGCTTTTCGTGGCTGTCTCCAACCTCTTTGCTGTGATGGCGCCAAACATAGTTGGTAAGGTTATTGACGAGGTAGCGGTGGCCATAAATGATTACAAGGCCGGCAGGCTGGTGGTAGAGGGTTCTATGTGGCAGTTAATTGCAAAAATGGTCTTCTGGCCATCCATCGCCATCCTCGGCCTTGCTTTGCTGCGAGGTATATTTATGTTCTTCATGCGGCAGACGATCATTGTGATGTCCCGACATATCGAATTCGACCAGAAAAATGATATCTACAATCACTACCAGGAGCTTTCCACCGGCTTCTTCAAAAAGAACTTCACCGGCGACCTCATGAATCGTCTCAGCGAGGACGTATCCCGTGTGCGTATGTATACCGGCCCTGCCATTATGTACAGCACCAACCTTATTGTGCTCACACTGCTGGCCTTCGCTTATATGTTCAGCGTAAATGTGATGCTGACCATCTATGTCATTATACCGCTTCCTATACTTGCTCTCTCCATCTACCTGGTGAACAGCGTGATCTACAAGAAGAGCGAGAAGATACAGGCTCAGCTTTCATCCCTCACTACCACTGCCCAGGAATCTTATTCAGGCATCAGGGTCATCAAATCTTTCGTGCAGGAAAAGAACATGCTTAGTTTCTTCAACAACACCTCCGAAGAATACAAGAAAAGCGCTATCAACCTCGGCATGACAGAAGCAGTCTACTTTCCTGCTATGAACCTCTTCATAGGCCTGAGCATGCTGAGCACAATTGCCATAGGGGGCTACTATGCCATACAGGGAGAGATATCTACGGGTAACATTGCAGAGTTTATTATTTACATCAACCTGCTGATGTTCCCGATCATGAGTATAGGCTGGGTGGCTTCAATGGTGCAGCGGGCAAGTGCATCACAGGCGCGTATCAATGAGTTCCTGCATACTAAACCTGACATTGTTTCCCCTCTCAATGCAGAAGACCACGAACTGAAAGGAAAAATAGAGTTGAAGGATATTTCGTTCACCTACCCTCATACAGGCATTACTGCCCTGAAGAATTTCTCTCTTAATATTCAGCCGGGGCAAAAAGTCGCTATCATCGGCACTACAGGTTCAGGTAAGTCCACGTTGATACAGCTGCTGCTGCGCATGTATGATGCGCAGCAGGGCAAAGTACTCATAGATGATGTACCTGTTCAGGACTACAATATCCAAAGCCTGCGCAGGCAGATCGCCTTTGCACCGCAGGAATCATTGCTTTTCTCTGATGCCATCTACAACAATATCCGCTTCGGAAAGAGCGAAGCCACCGACGAAGAAGTAAAAGCCGCTGCCCGCCTCGCCGATTTAGACAAAGACCTAGCCACTTTTGAAAAAGGATATGAAACGGTAATAGGCGAGCGGGGCGTTATGCTCTCCGGCGGACAAAAACAACGCATGGTGCTCGCCCGTGCCTTGCTGAAAGATAGTAAGGTATTGATATTGGATGAGGTGCTCTCAGCAGTGGATACCCAAACAGAAAAGAATATTCTTCATAACCTGCAAGACTACCTCATCGGCAAAACTACCATTGTCATCACCCACCGTATATTCACCAGCTGGAATTTCGACCAGGTAATTGTGTTAGATAAAGGAGAGATAGTAGAGCAGGGCAGTCACCACGACCTCATGAATCTCAACGGCCGCTACGCCGCCCTCTACAAACATCAAACTGAAACTGGAGAGTCCCCACAAGAATAACTCTACCACATCGAGCATCCAGTATCGAGAATCGAGTATCGAGCATCACACCTCATAAGCCGTTCCCTCTATTGTCGCAAACACATTCGGGAATATCTCCGCCGCTTCCTCCCTGAAAGGCACCAGGTCTTTATACTTACTCGAGAAGTGCCCTAGCAAAAGCTGCCTGGCATTGGCCATCTTCGCCAGCTCAGCCGCCTGCCTGGCCGTGCTATGGAAACGTGCTTCAGCCTTCGCTACATCTGCATGCAGGTACGTGCACTCATGGTAGATAGTATCCACGTCCTTTATATGTTCAATGAATGAATCAGTAAAAAGTGTATCAGCGCAATAAGCGTATTTTTTAGGCGAGGGGCCATCTTCTGTCACCCATTCGTTCTTCACCAGCAGGCCATCTTTGCGTTCGTAGTCCTCCCCCTGCTTCAGCCTGTCATAAAAAGCCGCGGGTATTTCGTATTCACGCGCCTTATCAGGTATCAGTTTTCTACCCTTGGTTTTGCGTTCTATCACAAAGCCATGGCAATGTATCCGGTGGTTCACCGGGAAACATTTTACACTAAAGGCCTCAGTATCTACCAGCGTGGCCGCTCCTTCCGGTAACGGGTGAAAATGGTAAGGGAAGCAAAGTACTGTCTGGGCTACATTCTGGATAATGTCCATTATATCCTGCATAGCAACAGGTGCATACACATGCAATGGAGCAGTACGGCCCAGCAGGCTCATGCTGTTGATCAGGCCCGGCAACCCAAAATAGTGATCGCCGTGCATATGGCTGA
>DASPNB010000532.1:0-5044 GCA_035626755.1 Flavipsychrobacter sp. | reverse complement strand
CTGCCCGAGATACAATGCCTGGTGTTAAGCGCCTTTGACGATGCAGATAAAGTATTCAAGGCGCTGAAGGCAGGTGCAACCGGCTATATTCTTAAAAACACAGAACCTGCTAAGCTGATTGAAGCCCTGAAAGAGGTGCTTCGCGGCGGCTCACCAATGAGCAGCCAGATAGCGCGTAAAGTGGTAATGGCTTTCCAGCAGGAAGTACCTTACTTTGATGCCAAGGAAAAGCTGTCGGGTAGGGAGAACGAGGTGCTGCAATGGTTAGCCAAGGGCTTTTCTTACCAGGAGATTGCTGATAAATTATTCCTCTCGGTAGAAACCATACGCACCCACATTCGCAATATCTACGAAAAACTACAGGTTCGTAATAAGAAAGAAGCTTTAAAAAAGGCGGGGCTTTACTAATAATGAAAAGCCACGGTGCGGTGGCTTTAAACGTTATTTCTTTTTTATCGCATTCACCATATCTGGGTTGCCCATTCTCCCCGCCTGGTAGTCACGTATGCATCTTTGTATTTCCTGCTCGGTATTCATTACAAAAGGGCCGTAGGCATACACCGGCTCACCGTGAGGCTTGCCGCCGAGCATCAGTATCTCTGTTTCACCCTCGCTATATATGTTCACCAGGCTTCTGCCCCGCTCATATAGCGCTACCTGGTTGGTATTGATCTCCTTTCTGCCTTCGGCTTCCAGTTTCCCTTTTATTACATAGATGAAGGCATTGTGCTGCGGGTCGGTAGGTATACTAAGTTTGGCTCCCGGTTTTAATTTAATATGGAAATAAAAAACAGGGAACGTAGTTTCTATTTTAGATTTAGCCCCGAAGAGTTCTCCAAGCACTACCTTGGCCCAATACTTCTTCTCGTTGATCTCCGCCATTTTTGCAGGCTGGAAAACTTCGGTAGCAGGCTCTACAAATTTGTCCTTCGATGGCATGTTCAGCCATATCTGGAAGCCATGATACAGCCCGCCATCGGTAAAAAGCTTATGCCCTGTTTCCTCCATATGGATCGCACCACGACCGGAGGTGAACATCATAAAGTCTCCCTTGTTTATCTGGAAGTCATAATTAAGGCTGTCACGGTGGTGGCCACTGCCATCAAGAAAGTAGGTAGTAGGTATTATGCCCGCATGAGGGTGTGCGTCTACACGCAGGGGCGCAGCTTTAGGATCTACCCGCACCGGACCAAACTCGTCAAAGAATACATAGGGCGAAACATGATCATTATGATCACCTGCAAAGGCGCGCAGTACTGGCAGGGTACCCACCATTGTCTTATCTGCACTTAGCACCCGGTATACCCTGCGTCCTTCTTCTCCTATCAGCCCCGATGCAGCTTTAAGAACATTGGGCACTACTATAGAAGCACCTATTATCGCCGAGCCTTTAATGAATTCCTTACGTTTCATGTACCTACATTTATTATCATAAAGTTAGCACATTTTACCGAAACGCTATCAAAACAGGCGCTGCTGCTCTTCCATCCCTTTTAATGAATATTCCTGTATTACCTGCCAGTTTTTGCCGTCGTGTTTCCACAAGTAAATGGTATAGCACCGAAATTGCTCCCTGAACCGGCGTTTTGAGTAAGCTTCCCGTATTACAGGAAATGCTTTTGGATCCACATCCCGGTAGCCAATAGTGAAATGCGGTTTGTAGCCGTCTTTGCTTCTTTCTATTTCTATATACTTCTTTAGCTCCACCAGGAAACTGCTATGGAGCTCCTTCAGCATTTCACTCTTCACAACATCAATATATATAACCGGGCTGCGGGTATTACTAAAGAAATTAAAATCCCGGAGCTCGATATCAAAGGGTGCATGCCTGTCTGCCCATTTCTGCAGGGTCTTTGCTTCCTGCTCAAAACTTGCTGCGTTAGTTATGGGTACCGGGAAAGGCGGGTAGAGCGTAATATGCACAGGTGGCTTTAGTGCCTTTACAAATTTATACTCGTCTGCAAAGTTGAGCCGTTCATTGTGAATTTTAGCTGCCAGCTCCGGCGGCGGCATGATAGCGAACATATATAGTGAGGTGGCCTGGTTCATCCATTCAAAGTTACACCCGGAATAGACCCCGTTTCGCCTTTGTGGATATGTTCAGAACAACTAAATTAGAGAACGAAACAAGAAAATGAACCTACATGTTGTTGCCTACCCCGATCTGTCACCTTCTGATATGGAAACGATACAGGCCTATCGAAAGGAATATAACACCCTGTATAATATTATAGGCGCACACTTTACCATCGTGTTTTCTGTGCCTGATATGTTATTGGAAGATTTTACAGCCGAGGTGAAGAAGCAAACGGCGGATGTTAAAGCCATCGACTTCTGCCTTCGCTCTGTTATCATCAATAAAGATTCCTTCAGTGAGAATTTCGATGCATTCTTAGTGCCCGATGAAGGCTTCAGCAGTATCGTTAAGCTACATGACAGACTTTATAGCGACAAATTATCTTACCAACACCGCGCAGATATAAGCTATATCCCGCACATCAGTATTGCCAATTCCGTTGATGTCTCTTTCATCAAAAGAACAGCCGACGAATGGAATGCTAAAGATTTTACCATCAAGGGGCGTATCGCTTCGCTGGATATCATCAACTATGAGAATAGGATAATTACCACTGTGGAAAAAGTATACCTGGCGCTGCCATAGTGAAGCTGTAGCCAAAGAAGTGGCAGCGTGCGCAAGCGGATGAGCGTTTATCTTTCAATCTACTGTGGCACGCTCGCGTTCGGTTGGGTGTTCCATTGCACCTGCATGCTCTGCAGTGCCTGTAATCTGTGTTCAGCCCTGGATATATGAGTGCTTAATGTCCAGTCATCGGGAAATTGCGCCAGCAGTTCTTTTGCTTCCTTTAGCGAGGCTTCCAGGTTGTCGTATTCCCGTTTTATGCTTTCTTGTTCGCTCATTTCATTTGGTTTTAGTGACTTTATCCTAATAAAATTTATGCCTGCATGTTAGAATTGGTTCCCAGCAAGGCATGAATTTTTATTTAATCTAATATGCCACCAAACAAACCGATATCCTCAAGAAAGCCCCGCTCTGTAGCAAAAGCAGGATCATATCTTAACGCCGCTCCTGCTGCACCTTTTCCCAAGGGAGTAAAGCCTATGCTCGCCACTCTTGTCGACAAGCCCTTTGATAGCGAAGGCTGGTCCTACGAAATTAAGTGGGACGGCTACCGTGCTTTGGCTTTTATGAACAAAAAGTCTTTCGAGCTTAGGTCCCGAAACGATAAATCCTTCAACGAGAAGTTCTATCCTGTATATGAGTCTATCAAAAAATGGAATATTCATGCCATAGTAGACGGAGAGATCGTAGTGATAGACGATGATGGCAAGGCAAACTTTGGTGCCTTGCAAAACTGGCGCAGCGAGGCGGATGGTCATTTGCTGTTCTATGTCTTCGATATCCTTTGGCTCAATGGGAAGGACTTAACGCGCTTGCCCCTCTACCAACGCCGTGAGATACTCGGATCCCAAATGCCAAAATTGGAAAATATCCGCCTCAGCCAAACCTACGAAGCTTCCGGTCTTGACTTTTACAAAGCAGCACTCAATATGGGCCTTGAAGGCATAATGGCAAAGAAGACAGACAGTCCCTACGTAATAAATGAAAGAACGAAAGACTGGTTAAAGATAAAAGCCAATAAAAGACAGGAGGTAGTGATCGGGGGCTTCACTCAGAACGAAGGTTCCAACAAACCGTTTAGTTCGCTACTAGTCGGAGTATTCGAAAAAGGCAAACTGGTTTACACGGGTAAGATCGGCACAGGCTTTAATATCAAGACCCAAAGGGAAATGATGGATATCTTCCGGCCGCTGATCACCCGTAAGGTACCTTTCACTGAGCTTCCTGATATCAACAAGCCTTCGCGTTTCCGGCCCAATCCGCCCGAGGCCACAGCTACCTTTTTACGGCCCGAATTGATCTGCGAAGTCAGCTATACAGAGCTGACTTCCGACGGTGTTATGCGCCATCCATCCTTCCAAGGAATGCGCATGGATAAAAAAGCTTCACAGGTGGTTCTTGAAACCGAAAAGCCAACTGAGAAGATCGTAAAGAAAGCAAAGAAGCTGATAGCTCCCGCGAAAAGCAAGGACAGGAAATCACTCCTCAATCCAACAGATGAAACCCAGGTACGCGAGGTTGGCGGTCGCGAGTTGAAATTCACTAACCTTAGTAAGATATACTGGCCAAAAGAAAGGGTCACTAAGCGCGATCTGCTCAATTACTATTACCAGATCGCTCCCTATATGCTGCCTTATCTTAAGGGCCGCCCTCAATCGCTCAACCGCCATCCCAACGGTATCGATGGTGAAAGCTTCTATCAAAAGAATGTAAAAGGTAAAGTGCCAGATTGGATGGCAACCTTTCCTTACCATAGTGAAACCGACGGCAGGGATAAAGAGTTCTTAGTCTGCAACGATGAGGCGACCTTGCTTTATATGGCATCCCTGGGCTGCATCGAAATGAATCCCTGGTCGAGCACTGTCAATAAGCCGGATAATCCAGACTGGTGCATCATCGATCTTGATCCAGCTGAAAATACATTTAACCAGGTGATCAAAGCCGCACAGGTAACCCATGAAGTACTTATAGCGCTCGGCGTACCTTGCTACTGCAAAACGTCGGGTTCCACAGGTTTGCATATCTATATACCGTTCGGAGCTAAGTATACTTACGAAGATAGTAAAGAGTTCGGACGGGCTATTGCACAAATTGTCCATGCTCAAACTTCAAAATTTACCAGTATCGAAAGGCAGGTTTCCAAACGCGGCGGGAAAATGTACATTGATTTTCTGCAAAATCGTCCGCAGGCGACATTGGCGGCGCCGTATTCCCTCAGGCCCAAGCCCGGCGCAACGGTATCAATGCCTCTTCTCTGGGAGGAAGTTAAGCCCGGGCTTAAAATGAAAGACTTTACCATCTTCAATGCAGTAGAGCGTGTAAAAAGGGAAGGAGATATTTTTAAGCCTGTTTTGGGCAAAGGTATCAATCTGCCTAAAGTGCTGAAAAAGCTCAAGTCACTTA
>DASPNB010000531.1:0-2072 GCA_035626755.1 Flavipsychrobacter sp. | reverse complement strand
CCACTGCTTTGGCATATGGGTCTATCAGTAGTTTATTGTTGTTGAAACGGTGTCCGTTGTGCGGATCATAGGGTCCGTGTACGCGGTAGCCATAAAGTTGCCCGGGCTTTGTGCCCGGGAGGTAGCAATGCCAGATACCTTCCGAATGTTCCGGCATTCTTACGCTAAAGCTTTCCTGTTCATCGTCAATGCTATTGAACAAACACAGATCCACGGCCTCGGCGTTCTGCGAGAAAATAGCAAAGTTGACCCCTTCACCATCCCAGGTGGCGCCCAGCGGGAAAGGCCTGCCTGTAAAAACTTTATATGTCATAGTCCAGGCAATACTGCATTAAAGAGTGTGCCAGCTCGGCCTGGAGTTGTCGGCTGCTTAGCTCTGCATATTGGCATGCTTTTGTATATTCTTCTTACACGCCCATATATCACTCATTTACAATGAAAACTGAAAAAAGGATCATTATAGTTTCCAACCGGCTCCCTATAAAAATCCAGGAAGCGGAAAATGGATATGCTTACGCGGCCACCGAGGGGGGACTTGCTACAGGCTTAGGAAGTGTTTACAAACAAAATGATAACCTCTGGATAGGCTGGCCGGGCAATATTATTGAAGAGTCAAGGCAGGACGCAGTAACAAAAGAGCTCCTTGAAGAAAATATATATCCTGTTTTCCTGGGCCAGGAAGAGATAGACTATTATTATGAGGGGTTTTCCAATGAAACACTCTGGCCTTTATTCCATTACTTTCCCAGCTATACTACTTACGATCCGGTTCATTGGGACTATTACCGCAGGGTCAACGAGAAATTTGCTGAAGCCATTTTAAAGTTCGCCACCGCAAATGACATTATATGGATACACGACTACCAGCTATGCCTGGTACCGCAACTCATTCGAAGCAGGAACCCGGGGCTGAGCATTGGCTACTTCAATCATATTCCCTTTCCCTCTTATGAAATATTCAGGGCCCTGCCTTGGAGAGCTGAAATTCTGAACGGCATACTGGGAGCAGATGTTATAGGTTTTCATACGTACGACGACGTACGCCATTTTTTAAGCTCCACCACACGTATCAATAACAACATCACAACTGCCAATGAAATAAGCGTTGGCAACAGGAAGGTAATTGCAGACGCCTTCCCCATCAGCATTGATTTTGACAAATACGATGCGCTCACTGATCATGAGCTTAGCAGGGATTACGAGAAAAAAATACGCTCGCTGCGAAATGAAATGCAGCTAATGATTTCCATTGACCGCCTGGATTACAGCAAGGGTATTCTTAACCGCCTAAAGGCATTTGACCTGCTTCTGCAAAACCACCCGGAGCTGGTGGGAAAACTGCTTTATGTGCACGTTATAGTTCCCTCAAGGGATAACGTACCTAAATACAAAGAACTGAAGCAGGAAATGGACCGCCACATCTCAGACATTAATGGTCGGTATAGCACCCTGGGCTGGCAACCTATCCTTCACTTCTACCGGCCGTTGCCCTTGCATATGCTCTCAGCTCTTTACAAGTGCGCTGATGTGGCTTTGGTAACACCTTTAAGAGATGGAATGAATCTCGTAAGTAAAGAGTATGTGGCAAGCAAACGGGACTGCTGCGGCGTTCTTGTGTTGAGTGAAATGGCCGGCGCAGCCAGGGAGCTGTCAGATGCCGTCACAATTAACCCGACCGACATATGGGACTTTTCTGAAAAAATGTACCAGGCGCTTACTATGCCCGGTACAGAGAAGCTGCATAGGATGGATAATATGCGCAAGACAGTTTCTAAATTCAATATTCACAACTGGGTAAAGAACTTTATGTCCAGGGTTGATGATGCAAAAAGTTCACAGAAGGAAATGGAAACCGCCTTCATTAACGCTACCGAACTCGGCAAGATCAAAAGCCGGTATGAAAAGGCGGGGAAAAGACTTATAATACTGGATTACGATGGCACCCTGGTTCCTTTCTATGAAAGAATAAATGATGCCGCTCCGGAACCGAAACTGCTGCAACTCCTGGAAAACCTGAGCAGCTGCCCGCACAATAAGGTAGTATTGTCAAGCGGCCGGGGTCACGACTGCCT
>DASPNB010000530.1:0-4807 GCA_035626755.1 Flavipsychrobacter sp. | reverse complement strand
TATACACGCCGACTGTGCTTGAGGTGGATAATGATGGCAATATATACCTTGCCGACTACATTGGTATGAGGCTGAGAAAGATAGACGCTGGCACCGGAATTATCAATACGATATCTTCCATGGGTGCGGGACTGGTGGACGGCCCGCTTATTAACTCCGGCATCGGGATGGTGTGGGGTATCACCTGCGATGATAATGATGATGTATATATTACTGACGAAAGTTGCTCCTGCCGCAAGATCACTACCAGCACTGGTATGATCAATATAGTAGCTGGTGACCTTGTTATGGAAGGGTTCAACGGCGAAACAGGCATCGCTACGCAGATATGGTTTAACCGCCCGATGGGCCTGGCCGTTCATCCGCAAACCGGTGATATTATTGTTGCCGACCTTTGGAACAACAGGATAAGGATGGCTACCCAGCCTGACTATGAGGCTCCTGAAAACCCTGTTTCACACGGAAGCGAAGTTGGCACAGGTGTAGGTACACCAGCAGAATGGACACCAACTACCGTACCTGTTGTAACAGGTTCACCTGCAGTCAATATTTATCCCAATCCGTCTTCAGGCAGGTTTACGATGCAGAACAATAGCGGGAAGGAGATGAACATCAATGTGTTCAACAATACCGGCAGCCTGGTGTATACTACTGCTGTAAAGGGCACAGAGGTTTCGGTAGACCTGGGCAATCAGCCTGCGGGGGTATATCACCTGGTGGCAGACGGCCACAATGCCGGGAAGATTGTAGTTACGAAATAGCATAACATGGCAACTATAGAAAAAGGCGATCTCCGGATCGCCTTTTTTAACGAAACCATGTCATAACAATTCCTGAAAAACCCTTATTTATTCGTACCTTTGCACCTCCAAAAAAGAGGCATTTCGCTTTTTTCTTTTTGATTTTTTATTTAAGACATGTTATCAGTTTCTAATTTATCGCTGCGCTACGGTAAGCGCATATTGTTCGAGGACGTAAATATCAGGTTTACCGAGGGTAACTGCTATGGTATCATCGGCGCCAACGGGGCAGGGAAGTCCACCTTTATGAAAATACTTTCAGGTGAGATAGACCCTACTACCGGTAAGGTGGAGATAGGCAAGGACCAGCGCATGAGCGTTCTGAAACAGAACCACTACGAATTTGACGAAATGCCCGTGCTGGAAACAGTGATGCGCGGCAATAGCAAGTTGTTCGAGGTAATGGCTGCCAAGGATGCCATATATGCAAAAGAAGACTTTACCGAAGAGGACGGACTGAAGGCGGGTGAACTGGAAGCGGTATTCGCCGAAATGGACGGCTGGAATGCCGAGAGCGATGCAGCAAC
This sequence comes from Flavipsychrobacter sp., assembly GCA_035626755.1. Classification (GTDB taxonomy): domain Bacteria; phylum Bacteroidota; class Bacteroidia; order Chitinophagales; family Chitinophagaceae; genus MKUN01. The sequence continues at coordinate 3,480 of DASPNB010000530.1, read as the reverse complement.
ACTGCTGAGCAACCTTGGTATAAAAGAAGAGCTTCACTACAGATTACTGAAAGAACTGGACGGTAACCAAAAGGTGCGTGTGCTGTTGGCACAGGCGATCTTCGGCCACCCGGATATATTATTGCTCGATGAGCCTACCAATGACCTGGATCTTGAAACTATAGGCTGGCTGGAAGATTTCCTGGCCGACTATGACAAAATAGTACTGGTGGTATCGCACGATCGTCACTTCTTGGATACTGTGTGTACGCACGTTGCCGATATCGATTTCGGAAAGATCACGATATTTACAGGTAACTACTCTTTCTGGTACGAGAGCAGCCAGCTTCTTTTGAAGCAACGCAGCGACCAGAACAAAAAGGCCGAGGACAAGATCAGGGAACTGAAAGAGTTCATCGCGCGATTCTCTGCCAATGCCTCCAAGAGTAAGCAGGCCACCAGCCGTAAAAAAGCATTAGAAAAAATAGACCTGAATGAGATGGTGGCAAGTAACAGGAAGTACCCTGCCATCCTGTTCAACAACCAGGTTCGTGAAGCGGGTGACCAGATACTGGAAGTAAAAGGACTGGGCGCGAGCCTGAACGGCGAGGTGCTTTTCAAGGATATCAGCTTTGATCTGAAACGTGGACAAAAAGTTGCGGTACTGTCGTCTAACTCGCTGGCAACCACAGCGTTTTACCAGATACTTGCAGGCGAAGATAAGAATCACGAAGGCAGCTATAAATGGGGTGTGACCATTACTCCGACCTACCTGCCGAATGATAACAGCCAGTACTTTGAAGGTAAGGACATGAACCTTATCGACTGGCTGAGGCAATACTCTGAGGAGAAGGATGAGACTTTCATTCGCGGCTTCCTTGGAAGGATGCTGTTCTCCGGCGAAGAAACATTAAAGAAATGTACAGTGCTGAGCGGTGGTGAGAAAATGCGCTGTATGCTCAGCCGTATGATGATGCTGAAGGGTAACCTGCTGATGCTGGACGAACCTACCAACCACCTGGACCTGGAAAGTATCACTGCCCTGAATAATGGCATGAAGGACTTTAAGGGAACCATCCTGTTCACCACGCGTGACCATGAATTGGCCCAGACTGTTGCCGACAGAATAATAGAAATAACGCCAAACGGTATTATAGACAAGGAAATGAGCTTTGACGAGTACATGAAGTCTGACCGTGTGAAGCAGCAGAGGGCTGAGGCGTATGGAGTGATGGTGTAAAACATATTTGGTAATATTTGAAAAAACCTCCCGTTTTGGGAGGTTTTTTGGTTTTAATATATCTTGCAGCTAATGAGAAACTATATAATAATTGGAGCTATCGGCTGTATAGGCTTTTCGTCATGCAAAGTAACCAAGCCTGTAGAAACAACTGCGGCGGCACCCGGGCCGGCAAGCGTGGCAAGGGTGGTGGATACCGCTAACGCCAAATTTGTGCTGAACATACAGCTCAATATGATAGAGAAAGACGGCGCTTCGCATTTTAATGTAATTAGAGTAGTGAAAAAAGAAGGCGCTGTGCGGGAAGGTGCAAGAGCCAATCCTGATATTGAACAATTGTTAGCCGTTTTTACTGATGAGAATGGCAGTGAGGTGGATCGGGTCAACTTCAGGCATCCGGGCAAGGAGCCGCAGCCACCGGCGGGGGAGGCCGCGAGACCGGCAAAACAAAAGGACGCCCAGATGACCACTATCGTGCGGGTGAACTATAATGCCAGGCTTTACTACATGGATATACAGGACAAGTCGGGCAAATCGCTGGGTAAAATAGACATAAAGAAACACCTCTAGCGCAATGAAATCACCAAGTTTAATAAATTGATTTCTATACGTTTATTGATCTACCTAAAGTATTACTTCGACCATGCACAGGGTAGGGGGCAATTTTTTAAGATCGCTACAGATGCTTGAAGACATGCTTATCCATCTGCAGGACAAGTGCTACTTAAAGTAAAACTTCAGGCTATAAGGTCTGCAGATTGATTGTGGGTAAATCTGTGATCATCTCAGTCCAAGCCTTTATATATTTGTCCTAAACTCGGTCTATGCTGGCATATAATCCTAAAGAATGGTTCTCGGTCATCTTCAGAATGCATAAGGCGGATACCGTCAGGAAGCTCTTACCGCTGATACTTTTTGTGGCGGCATACTCTGCAGTTATAGCTTTTATTGAGATAGAATTTCTGAATCTTTCCGGGCACAATTGGCTGAAGAACATACCCATGATGCATAACCTGCTGGGGTTTGCCATCTCCATGCTCCTGGTGTTCCGGACTAATACCGCCTACGACCGCTGGTGGGAAGGCCGAAAGCTATGGGGCTCACTGGTGAACAACAGCCGCAACCTGGCTATAAAGATCAATACCATGCTGGATGCCGGTGAGGTAGCCGACAGGGCCTTCTTCAGGAGGACGATACCGCTCTATGCCCGGGTACTGAAAGCGCACCTGCAGAGTGATGTAACCCGCTTTGCCCTCGACGAAGTGGAGCACCCTGAACTGGCGGAGCTGGCCAAAGAGCAGCATGTGCCCAATCATGTAGCTATGCTGATACTCGGCAAGGCCAATGAGCTGTACAAAGCAGGAAAGATAACAGGGGATCAGTATATCATCATCAATGCCGAGTTGCAGTCCTTTACCGATATCTGCGGCGCCTGTGAGCGGATAAAGAATACGCCAATTCCTTATTCATACAGCGCTTTTATCAAGAAGTTCATCTTTATTTATGTCATCACCTTGCCGGTAGGGTATGTATTCTCCCTGGGCTACCTGGTGATACCTGTTGTTACCTTTATATTCTACGTGCTGGCCAGCCTTGAGCTGGTGGCAGAGGAAATAGAAGATCCTTTCGGGGTGGACAGCAATGATCTGCCCATGGAGAAGATATCTGAAAACATCAACAAGCACATAGGGGAAATTCTACGATAGGACAGAATTGCTACAATAATAAAATTATTGTTAAGTAGGTTAATCCAGCACCGGGATGATTATCCGGGAGGGGTATTCCGAATTGGCATATATTCTGATATCCGATTTAATGTAATCCTCCTTGCGGGCTTTGTAAATGTTCAGGAATTGCTGGGGGTTGCGGTCGGCTAATGGGAACCAGGAGCTCTGTATCTGCACCATCAGGCGGTGGCCCTTCTTAAAGGTATGGGCCACATCAGGCAGCGCATATTTTACCTCTGTGATCTTTCCTGGAGTAAATGGCTCGGGATCGGAGAGCGAGTTCCGGTATTTGCCCCTCATTATTTCGGCACGTACGAGCATCTGGTAGCCTCCCATAGGATAGTGTTTACGGTTGCCGTGGCCATATTTCAGAGTATCGTATTTGAACTCATCGGGGAACACGTCGATGAGCTTTACCACAAAATCTGCATCGGTAGTGGAGATGGACACAAACAGGTCTGCGACCACGGGACCAGCTAGGGTCAGGTCCTCATCCAGGATATCTGTTTGGTAAGTTAGCACATCTGGCCGGCG
>DASPNB010000529.1:0-3100 GCA_035626755.1 Flavipsychrobacter sp. | reverse complement strand
GTCTTCTCTTACAGCGGGAACTTCCAGTTCTGCGCGATACTTTGCCTTCCCGTTGCTTTTTTTACTTGCCTTAGCCATAGCCCGTCTTTTTTGTTTTTGACTTTACAACTTCATTCCCTGAAAGCGGAAAAGGCAGTCCCGTATTCCGGAGCTGCCTTTCTGCTGAATGTGCCGAATAATAACATTGGCACACATATTCTTCCCTGCTAAGCAGCAGGCTTATGATCCCGGTCAGTTACTTTCTTATTCAGGTCATCTACCAATTGCATAAAGGTTGTTACTGCAATATCCGAGTACGGCCCGTACGCATCTATCAAGGTGCCTTTCAGGCCGTCATCTGTTTCTATTACATACATAATAGCGTTATCCGCTGGATCCGATTCCCCTTCAAAGCGGTAAAAGTTCAGTACATGCACTTCTTCCGGGGCAAAGAACTTTTCCTTCGCCGGGGAGTACAGACCTTTGGCCGTAACCTTGAAGCTATCGGTATAGCCGTCTTTTACAACCTTGTTTACACACGCCGTCAGCGTATTCATAAAAGTTGTTTCTTGTTGCTTATTTAATTCGTTTGCCCACATAACTTTGATTTTATACAGAGTATTGGAGAAAATTTCCTGCCATACTTATCAGCTTGCCGTCATAGTTATCCACACTCCCTAAGACATTGGTTTACAATCACTATTAAAAGCGCCTATTATCAATATGTAATAGTTGTTAACACAAACCTTAAATAAACTTCAATTAAATGTAGAATAGCTTCTACATAAAGCGCTTACGCGCAAAAAAGAAAATGGAAAAGGATGAGTCGTTCATTCCTTCTCCAATTCTGCTTTATTTGCTCAGCTTATCTCTAAGTTTTTCCGACATTTCCAGGTGGCTGCGAAGCTTGGGCAGTGTGCTGCTGATCATAGTTCTGAGTTCTTCATCTTTCACATCATTCTGTGCATTCTCAAATCTTTTGATCACTTTCTGGTGGTCATCCACCATTTTCTCTGCCCATTTTCTATCCCAGTCCTTGCCTTTCTTTTCATTTATGTCTACTTCTCCTGCCGTATCTACATTAGGTACTTCCAGGCCCTTTTTGCCTGCGTAGTCCTTCACTTCGGTGCCCATTTTTTCATGATCTGCCATCATCATTTTAGCATGGCCTTTCACTTCTTTGTCCATACCCATTTTCATACCCGCATCCAGCCACGCCAGCTCTTTGGTGTTCATTTCCACGGCGTCTTTTATAAAGTCCTGGTCGGGATTGCCGGCCATAGCAGCTTGCACCGTATCTACTGCAGCTTCCATTTTGTCGGCAAGAGTCGTATCAGAGGTTTCACTTTCATTAGCGCCGCTTCCACAAGAGGCTACGAACAGTCCGCCCGCTATTAGCAGGCACGCTGCTTTCGATGTTAGTTTCATATTGATTTCTATTGGTTAAATGAGTGCTTTTTTTGCCTGGTACTAGCGATCGTGTGAATCCCTGTATCTTTTTATCAGGTCATGAGAGTTTTTCAATGAACGCTGTTGTTCCGATACTAGTGGTCTGCAGTCAGCATCCAGGCCTTCATCGCCAAGCGCAGCCTCATAGGCACGCTGGGCCGCATCTTCGCCAAACTCGCACGACGCAAGTATCGCTTTCCTGTCATGCCCTGTAAATGTGGCCTTCACATCCATCCACGCACGGTATATCTTACCCGACGTGGTAGTGCCGGGGGCTACGCTGCCGCCATGTTTGCGAATGTGTTCTATCAGCTCTTGTTTATGACCCTCGCTCTCACGCTCCATACCTTCAAACGTTGCTTTCAGATCCACGTCCAGGTCTTTTGCCTCGTTAATGGCCCTTCTATAGCCTTCTATACGGTCATTATTAATCCTTACGAGATCATTTAAGATCTCAACTGTTTTTTCGTTTTGCATAGGATGCTTTTTTTGTTCTTATGTATTCTAAAAAACTGTGCCTTATCGTTTTCCCGGTTCATATATTTTACACTTAGCAACAGCTATTTGGGGCCCCAGATCACCAGAAACCAATAAAAGCTTTTATTTTGCCCTCGTAAATACAGGATATGACTACCACCGTAGCTACAATTTTTGAAATACTGAAATATGTAATACCCGCTCTTATCGTATTGGTCGCGGTTAATATGACTGTGAGGCGTTTCCTCGATTCCCAGTTCAGGCAAAAGCAGCTAACCATGCTCAGCGGAACCCAGGAAACTACTATTCGCCTCCGTCTCCAGGCCTACGAACGCCTTGCATTATATGTAGAGCGTATTCATCCCCGCCAGCTTATACCCCGAATCTACCAGCAGGGAATGACGACTACCGACTTGCAGCAAGCGCTCATCTACGCTATCAACGACGAATTTGAGCACAACCTTGCCCAGCAGATTTATGTTACCCGCCAGGTTTGGGAAACAGTGCGCCGCACAAAAGAACAGGAGATAGCGATGATCAGCCAGATTGCCCGCAATCTCGACCCGGTTGGCCCCGGCCGCGAACTCCACACTAAAATTGTAGAATATGTGCTCACCACCGAAGGCGAAATGCCTACAGATATTGCGCTAGGCCTTATCAACGAAGAAGCCAAGCGCATCCTATCATATGGAGCACATGCGTAAGAACCTGCACTCTACCAACTAACTAACTGATCAACAATTCAACTGATCAACTAACAGAGATGTCTGAAAAGAAAATAACGACCGATTCCGGTATTGAAATAAAAAGACTGTATTGTGAGCCGATCCGCATGGATGAAAAGCCGGGCGAGTTCCCCTTCACTCGTGGCGTTCATGTTTCCATGTACCGCGACCGTCTATGGACTATGCGCCAGTATGCTGGGTTTAGCACTGCAGAAGAGTCCAACAAACGCTACCATTTCCTTCTTAGCCACGGAGTAAACGGTCTGTCCGTTGCTTTCGATCTCCCTACACAAATCGGCTACGACTCAGATCATCCCATGTCAGAAGGGGAAGTAGGTAAGGTGGGTGTTGCCATCGATTCACTGGAAGATATGGAGCTCCTCTTCAAAGGCATCAGGCTGGAAGACATTTCTACTTCCATGACTATCAACGCTACAGGTTTTATCCTCCTCTCATTATATATAGCCCTC
>DASPNB010000528.1:0-8271 GCA_035626755.1 Flavipsychrobacter sp. | reverse complement strand
GTCTTTCTTAAAGTATAATATATAATAGACAGCCAGCACCAGCAGACCTACACCAAAAATACCCGCAGCGTATGGTCTTGCTTCGTGCTCAAAAAATTCCCCTATCATCCAAACCGAATTAGCTAGTATCCAGCAGCATACGGCTATATTGTGGTATAGCTCGGCACGCATATGTCTTGATTTCCAGGTTATATAAAACGCCACACTCACAGTAGGAACAACCATTATTATACCCCCTGTCTTAAACTCCAGCGCCCAGCAGGTATCTTTTATCAGCCACAGCAATATATGCCCGTTCTCCAGCCAACGGTAATTGGCTGAAACCTGCAGAATCTTCTTTTCGCCGGCATTCTCATTCATTGGCGAAAAATAGCAAGGTTTTTCCACACCATATAGCAGATTGTACACCCGTCCGAACGGACTTTTCGTCCGGGCGGGCATGTTTTTCACCTCAAATAAGCTTCTTTAACCTTACTACTTTGTTTTTTAATACCCATACCTGTACCTTTGCGCCACATTTACTAAATCAAATATTTAAACGATCATAAAATGAGTAAAGTAAAAGTTGCCATTAACGGTTTTGGACGTATTGGCCGCCTGGCTTTCCGCCAGATATACAACATGGAAGGTATTGAAGTAGTTGCAATCAACGACCTGACAAAACCTAACGTTCTGGCTCACCTGCTGAAATATGATACTGCACAGGGGCGTTTCAGCCAGGAAGTAACTCACTCTGACAACTCAATCACTGTAAACGGTAAAGAAGTAAAAATATACGCTCAGAAAGACCCGGCCCAGATTCCATGGGGACAACACGAAGTTGACGTAGTTCTGGAATGTACCGGTTTCTTCACTGACAGGGAAAAAGCTGAAGCTCACATCACTGCAGGCGCTAAGCGTGTGGTTATCTCTGCCCCTGCTACGGGTGAGATGAAGACTGTTGTGTTCAACGTGAACCACGACATTCTTGATGGCAGCGAAACAGTTATCAGCTGTGCTTCCTGCACTACTAACTGCCTTGCTCCTATGGCCAAAGTACTCCAGGACAAATATGGTATCGTTACCGGCCTGATGAGCACTATCCATGCTTATACCAATGACCAGAATACGCTCGATGCTCCCCACGCCAAAGGCGACCTGCGCCGCGCACGTGCTGCTGCTGAGAACATCGTTCCTAACTCTACTGGTGCCGCCAAGGCGATCGGCCTGGTACTCCCTGAACTGAAGGGCAAACTGGATGGTGGCGCACAACGTGTCCCTACGGTTACAGGTTCTCTTACTGAACTGGTGACTATCCTGGGCAAAAAGACCTCTGCTGAAGAGATCAACGCTGCAATGAAAGCCGCTGCTAACGAAAGCTTCGGTTACAACGAAGATGAGATCGTGTCAAGCGATATCATCGGTACTTCTTACGGTTCACTGTTCGATGCTACTCAAACCAAGGTGATGACTGTAGGTGATACTCAAATGGTTAAGACCGTTAGCTGGTACGACAACGAAATGAGCTATGTGTCTCAGCTCGTTCGCACGGTGAAACACTTTGCCGGCCTGATAAGCAAATAATTATCAAAAACACTATCAAAACCCGCACGTTAGTGTGGGTTTTGTTATTTTTGTAATATACCTCGGCGAAATGAATAAAAATGAAGCTTTAATTGACCGGATTACAATTGTTCCGGGCCTAATGGCAGGCAAACCTACCATTCGTGGGTTGCGATTCACAGTAGCAGATATTCTGGAAATGCTAGCCAATGGCATGACTGCCTCAAGCATTCTTGATCAGCATCCTCTACTTGAAGCTGAAGACATCCAAGCATCGCTTTTATATGCGTCTATGAAGATGCACAATACAAGAGTATTGCATGCAGCTTGATTGGAAAATTTGGCTTGATAGTAATCTATCGCCAGTGGCGGATGAGACCGGGTGGAATGTGCGATCGTCATATATACTTGGCCACTCCACTCAGGACGATCTTGCTGTTTATTCAAAGGCAAAAGACCAGGGAAAAGTTATCCTCGTTTCCAAAGACAGTGACTTCCCTGATCTGATAAGCAGGCTGGGCGCTCCGCCAAAATTGATCTTTATTCAAATTGGGAACACGGACAATAAAATACTGTGGGATTTTTTAAAGAAAAATATTTATACATCCACTGAAATACTGACCCAGTCGGAGGTTTCAATTGTTGAACTCGAAAAGTAAAATCATGAGCAAATTCAAAAATCATAATTTCAGCGGCGTTAGGGCTCTTATCCGCGTAGATTTCAACGTCCCTGTCAAGGACGGAAGGATCACTGACGATACCCGAATCAAAGCTGCTTTACCTACTATAAAAAAAGTATTGGAAGATGGCGGCTCTGTAGTGCTGATGAGCCACTTCGGTCGCCCGCATAAAGACATTGAAAAGAAACCCCATCTTACACTGGCCGATTTCTCGTTAAAGCCTGTCGCTAACCATCTTTCGGACCTCTTAGGCAAGGAAGTAACATTTGCTGACGATGCACTTAGTGAAGATGCAGCTCAAAAAGCAGCCAATTTTCAACCCGGCCAGGTATTATTGCTTGAAAATCTCCGCTACTACAAGGAAGAAGAGAAAGGCGACAAAGCTATGGCCGAAAAACTGTCTAAACTTGGTGATGTATATGTGAATGATGCTTTCGGCACTGCTCACCGTGCGCATGCTTCTACTGCTATCATTGCACAGTTCTTTAATTCAGACAGCCGCATGTTCGGCCTTTTGATGGAAGGTGAGGTAGCCGCTGCTGAGCAGGTGCTGAATAATACTAAAAAACCTTTCACGGCTATCATCGGCGGCGCTAAGGTATCAGACAAGATCCTCATCATCGAGAACCTGCTCGATCGCGCTACAGACATAATAATAGGCGGTGGCATGGCCTACACCTTCTTCAAAGCCCAGGGCTGTCACATCGGCAATTCACTCTGCGAAGAAGACCGCCTGGATACCGCACGTGAGTTGCTGAAAAAAGCAGATGAAAAAGGTGTGTGCATCCACCTACCAACAGATAGCATCATTGCAGACAAATTTGCGGCAGACGCAAATACGTCCTCTGCTAACAACGCTGAAATACCTGAGGGCTGGATGGGTCTGGACATAGGCCAACTTGCCTGTGCAAACTTCGCCAAAGTGATCAAAGACTCTAAGACCATTCTGTGGAACGGCCCAATGGGTGTATTTGAAATGGAGAAATTCCAGCATGGCACCAAAGCGATAGCTGATGCTGTTGCAGAAGCGACAGCAGATGGGGCTTATTCCCTCGTAGGTGGTGGCGACAGCGTAGCTGCCGTAAATAAATTCGGCTATGCAGACCAGGTCAGTTACGTGTCTACCGGCGGTGGTGCGCTCCTCGAACTCTTTGAAGGAAAGGAACTTCCCGGTATCGCAGCAATTAAAAACTAATTCCGGGACAAAATGATATCCACAAAAGACCGCGATAGCGGTCTTTTGTATTTTAAGATGGCTTAATTTAGTATCAAATCCTCCATATGGCTTACAACGAAAAAATGGTCGAAAGGATACGGGAGCTACTCGTCTTGCAAAAGAAAGTGGAAGAAAAGAAAATGTTCGGCGGCGTGTGCTTTATGGTCAACGATAAGATGTGCGTAGGTGTAAACGAAAATGAGATCATGTGCCGCATCGACCCCTTGATCTACGAGGAAGCGTTGGAAAAGAAAGGAGCCCGGGAAATGACCTTTACCGGCAAACCCATGAAAGGTTATGTATTTGTTGATGATGAAGGAATTAAGACCAAGAAAGACCTGGAAAAATGGGTAGATCTCTGCCTCGATTTCAATAGCAAAGCAAAGTCATCAAAAAAGAAAAAGTAACTAGTATGGACTTCGGAAAAGTAGATGAGGTAATTGACCTGAATAGTATTGACTTTAAACTTCCTAAAGACCCGAAGGTCACGGCAGAAGTGTTAAAGAAAGGCAAAGGCAAGACTAAATTTTATGTCGGTTGTGCCAAATGGGGCCGCAAGGACTGGATAGGCAAACTATATCCTAAAGGAAGTAAGGAAAAGGACTTTCTCGGTCTCTATGCTAAGCAGTTCAACTCAATAGAGTTCAACGGGTTCTTTTACAACTTGCATCCGAAGGAAACGGTGCAGAAATGGAAAGCTGCGGTTCCGAAAGATTTCATGTTCTGCCCTAAGTTCACCCAGACTATTACCCATCTCAAGCGCCTGAAGAATACTAAGAATGACGTAGACGCTTACCTTGATGTTGTATCCGAATTTGGTAAACAGCTCGGTCCCATATTTCTCATGCCCCACCCGCAAATGGCGCCAAAGTCGCTGGAGACCATAGAAGAGTTCATTTCAGATATTCCGAAGGACATCGATCTGTTCCTTGAGCTTCGCCATCCCGACTGGTACACCACAGGCGAAGGGTACAATCCTGAACTATTTGGCTTTCTCAAAAAGAAAAAACGAGGAACTATCATCACCGACGCCGCCGGCCGCCGCGATTGTGTGCACATGCACCTCAGCACTCCCGAGTGTTTCATCCGCTTTGTAGGCAATGGCCTCCACGAGACTGACTACACCCGCATTGACGAATGGGTAAAGCGCATCAAAAAATGGATGAAAGAAGGGCTGGAGACGTGTTACTTTTTTATGCACCAGCACGAGGAGTTGCACTCCCCCGAATTAATAAAATATCTAATAGAACAGCTTAATAAGCATTGTAAAACCGACATAAAGCCGCCTCGTATGTATGGCGACGACGAACTGTTCAAATAAATACCGGGGAATTGAGGCCAGCAAGCGAAAAATGGCATATCGAATTGCCGGATTGGCTCATTAAAGTTATCTTCGCCCAAATTTTTTGCGAGTATGAATTTACATGAATACCAGGCCAAAGAACTCCTGAAGCGTTACAATGTTCCAACCCAGGAAGGTATAGCTGTTGAAAAAGTAGACGATGCCCTCAATGCATATAAACAAATAGCTACCGATAGCGGCTCTAAGTTCGCTGTTGTAAAAGCCCAAATACACGCAGGTGGCCGCGGTAAAGGCCGTATGAAAGAAGTTCCTGAACAAGCGGGTGTTTCTGTAGTAAAAAGCGCAGAAGATGTAGAACGTGTAGCTAAAGGCATCCTGGGCAATACACTGGTTACCATCCAGACCGGTGCCGCAGGTAAGAGAGTAAATAAAATACTCGTAGCCCAGGACATGTACTACGATGGCCCCAGCGAGCGCAAAGAATTCTACCTTTCTATCCTCCTAGATCGTGCTGAAAAGAAGAACGTGATCATGTACAGTACCGAAGGTGGTATGGACATCGAAGAGGTAGCACACAATACTCCGGAAAAGATATTTAAAGAGTGGGTACACCCTGGTATGCCGCTGCAGCCCTTCCAGGCTCGTAAGATCGCTTTCAACTTTGGTTTGAGCGGTGAGGCTTTCAAGAACATGGTGAAGTTTGTAGCTAACCTCTACAACGCCTATGTAGGTCTTGACTGCTCTATGCTGGAGATCAACCCCCTGTTCAAATCCGCTGATGACAAGATCATTGCTGTTGACTGCAAAATGGGCCTCGACGAGAACGCTTTGATGCGTCACCCCGACCTAGCCGATATGCGTGATAAGAGCGAAGAAGATCCTACAGAAGTAGAAGCCGGCGAACACAATCTGAACTATGTAAAGCTCGACGGCAACGTTGGCTGCATGGTAAACGGCGCAGGCCTGGCCATGGCCACCATGGATATGATCAAGCTGGCAGGCGGCGAACCCGCTAACTTCCTTGATGTAGGTGGTTCAGCTAATGCACAAACCGTAGAAGCAGGTTTCCGTATCATCCTGAAAGATCCTAATGTAAAGGCTATCCTCATCAATATCTTCGGCGGTATCGTTCGTTGCGACCGCGTAGCTGCCGGTGTTATTGAAGCGTACAACAAGCTGGGTAATATCAATATCCCGATCATTGTTCGCCTGCAGGGTACCAATGCAGAGCAAGCAAAGGAACTGATCGTGAACTCGGGCCTGAAGGTACAATCGGCAATCCTCCTCAGCGAAGCTGCCGAACTGGTGCAGAACGCTGTAAGTGCTAATTAAATAAATAATAAAATTTCCATAGAAAGCCGGTCCAAATGGATCGGCTTTTTTATTTTAGCACTAAGAATCACACACTTATGAAAGAACTTATCGGTAAGGTATCAACAATCGTAGCGGATACCAAGGACTCAGTAATGGAAAGTCTGGAGAACAGTTTCAGCCTTGACAAACTGAACGAAAAATTCTCCTCTATGACCGAGGCGGCAAATGAAAAGTCCGCAAACTTCACCTCAAGCCTCATAGCTCTCTCCCCTATTATAGAAGAGATTGGTTTTAAAACAACTTCTATTGTTTTAAGTATGGGGATACCACCGTCTGCGGTTTTTCATTTTGAGAAGATACGCGACATCAGTCCAGAACGCAGGGAAGAGATCATGGAGGAGCACAAGAATAACACGATATTGAAGGTAATTGTAAGCACCCTCCTTACCGCCGACAAATACCAGGACAAAATAAAGATGGGCTCATTCAAATTTCATTGCATAGAAGTATCTATTGGCCTTACTCCCGGGGTGAATGTCCATCTTGTACCCAAGGGATAGTTTGCATTGGTCAGGCGCCTCAAAGTTTTCCTCCATTTTTTGAAAATCTGAGGAGGCTGAAAGCTGCGTGGATAACTCATTCTATCGACTTCGTCAATAATTGTTAAAACCATCATTGAGGTCTCTATTATGGCTACGTAGACCCAAGTCACGCCCAAGTATATGTTAACTGATGATTTTTAGGTATTTTCACCCCTTATTATGTTGTTTGCAAAACACATTAGTTTTCTGGCCCTTAGCTGAATTCTCAAACATTCTACACGCATGAAAAAAATCTGCTCATTACTTCTCTTTGTGGTATGGCCGGGCATTTCACACAGTAAGCGAGGGCCGGACCTTGCAGACTCACTACTGCAACAACTACCAAGACTCAAAGACGATACCCATAAAGTAAAAGTACTCATAGATATATCATTCCATTATTCCAACATAGACCCAGATAAAGGGATTCATTTTGGGAATGAAGCACTAGAGCTTTCGGAATCTCTTGGCTGGCAAAAGGGCATTGCAATGGCAAATGCCGACCTCGGAATAAATTATGAAGTAAAAGGAGATCACGCCAAGGCGCTGGAGTATCATGGGAAGGCTTTGGCCCTTAACAGCAAACGTGAGGATACTCTTTCCATGGCAGGCAACCTCGCAAATATCAGCCTGGTATATATGGCCCAAAGCAGTTACTCCCAGATGCTCGAAAATGCATTTAAAGCATTGGAAATATATGAGCGCAAGGGAGACAAGCGAAACACAGCGATTCTGCTTGAGAATATAGGGACGGTGTACCTGGAGCAAAAAGAGTACTCAAAAACGATGGGATACTACTCCTCGGCTTTGAAGGCATATAAGGAGCTTAATGACAGACAAAGCATTGCGCGGAGTTTTGGTAATATAGGTATCGTCCACGACGCCAGGGGCAACTATACGCAGGCGCTACAGAACCACTTGAAAGCTCTTGAAGTTAATAAGACGCTTGGCAACAAAAATTCAATACAGATCAACCTGGCCAACGTCGGTTACGTATACTTACACTTAAAGGATCACCAGAGGGCATTGGAGTACCAGATCAAGGCTTTGAAGATCAGCGAAGAGTTAAAAAGCAAAAGTAGTATTGCCATTAATTCCGGCAATATCGGGGAAACTTACTATGCTATTGCAACCGACACAAGTGCAAGTAGAGCACAAGGCGATCTTATTTTCGAAACCAGGCAAGCAAATCTCTTACAAGCAATCAGATATCTTGAACAGGCTGTAGAAATATGCAAAGAGATAAACTATGTTGCGCCGCTGACGGAGTTTAGTGAATATCTGTCCAATGCTTACGCTGCAGCCGGCAACTTTGAAATGGCCCTCGAGGTATTTAAGGACCGGACTGCTCTTAAAGACTCATTTTTTGCACAGCAGACCAAGGTACAGCTTGCCCAGCTAGAGGGAAAACGCGACCTGGACATTAAAGAACGCGAACTGCAAATAGCGCGTCTCAAAGAGTCAAACAGACAAAAGGAGCGTGTTGGATATATATCGGGTATACTCTTGCTTCTTCTAGTCATGGCAATTTTTGCCAGGAAGTTTTTCAGGCAGGTTCGAACAAATAAAATGCTTGCACATCAAAAGCGAATGCACCTGGAACATATAGAGACGCAAAAAAGCATTCTGATGGAT
>DASPNB010000527.1:0-2005 GCA_035626755.1 Flavipsychrobacter sp. | reverse complement strand
CCCCGCTTACTCCGGTCCAGCCATTCCCGGTTAAACCGCCGGAGTTTTCAAAGCCCCCATCATCCGTAGGATCTATTCCATAGGTTTGAGCATTCCCGTGAATACCACACAACATAGCGGCACACAGCAATAACGATTTTGTAAAACCGGCTGGCGTATGTTTTCTGCGACCTGGGAAAAGCTTTTCCAATTGTGTCAATTTTCTTTTCATACTGCAAATACGATATAAGAGTTATTTATTGCGGTTTATATCACAGGCGCATTTCATCATAGATTCGCACCCATAATTTAACTTAAGGCTAACAAATTATATTAAAAACATGATTAAAGAAAAAAAAAGACGAGAAAAATAAAATAAATTCATAAAAACATGCAAATTAGCAAATTACGCATGCATACAAATATAACCTAACTAGCCTTTATTAACCGCCAATTAGTTGGGATTTCTTTTCAGAAATATTTACTGTTCTTTTTCAGCCTATTTGCTCTTCTTTTTACGAAGATGATAGGTATAGGACACATCTATTGCGGCTAAATCTTCCGGCTTTTTTTGATTAAACTCGTCGTTCACAAAAAATTCAATACCCACCTCATGCCGCTTCCTGTGTTTGTATTGGAAGCCCGCCCCATACCTGGTCCTGAAAGCAGAAAACTGCTTGTTTTTGAGCTCGGTAAAATGATCGGCATATCCATAGCACGATGCACGCTTACTCAGGTCATACTTTACAGCTAATCTGTTTCTAAACACACGTTCCGTGGGGTTGCTCTGCAAATATTCAGCGTCAAAATAATCCTGGTCCTGCTGGTAACGCAGCCTGTAACTCAAACTGATATCCCCTATATCATACTTCACACGCGTGTACAAAAAATAACGATGAAAGTCCTGCGTGTAAGACGTGTTATACCTGTATTCCGCACCCACTGTCCAGTCTTTCATTACCTCGTAACCAACATTTAAAGAGAACATACTGCGGAGAAATCGGGTAGCATTTTCATAGGTGGTTAACCTGTAGCGTGCAGTAAGCTCTATTTTCTTGGTAGGCTCGTATGCCACTCCTGCATTCGCTCTCAGGCGCATGTCGGTAATACCTTGCGCCAGCAAAATATTTGCCGGTAAAATAAACGACACAAGCAGTATTGATATGCGCTCGCTGTTAATCATCGTCTATTACACCGGCCATTTTTGTTTCATTCTCCTTTGCAAAATAATAGCAATGGATCACAGCCACATCTTTCAGAAAGTCTATACGGATAATATCTATCCTGTGTACCGATAAGCCTGTGCGCCTGTTTATATCCTCCAGCATCTCCGTTCGGTGATCCGGGTGTATCAGGTCTATTCTTTCGTACACCATCTCCTTTACATTCTCATGAGTAAGATTGATAAACCTGTCCAGGATAAGGGTTAACCCAAGAATAAATGTATTACAGCATATCAGTATTAAATAGTTATCATCTACGGTGGCCAGTGCATTAATGATGCCTATCGCAACACACACAAAAAAGTAACCCATCTCCTTCACAGGCACCACCACTGTGCGGTACCTCATAATAGAAAATATCGCGAACAGGCCAAAAGCAAAACCTATCTTGATCTTGGTTGCACTCAGCAGGAAGCAAATAAGGAAGTTCAGCGAGTTAAAAAGGAAGAAGGTGAAAAGAAAATCTTTGTTCTTATGTCGCGGGTAGTATATCAGGCGCACCAGTATAAACACTGCCAGCATGTTGATGCCAAAGCGCATCAGCAGCTCCAGCAGGCTGAAGCCCATATCCTTACCATCAAGCAAGTTGTCCGTTAGTATCGTGTCCATATAAGTTCTGAATTTTATTGATCTTGCTCAGTATCATCTTAAAGGCATTCTGCTTTATGTCTTTTTTTATCAGCGATATGCCAAGTATATATTTACTGACGTTTCCGGGTTGTATCCTTTGCTTTTTAAGTTCTTTAATGATTGGACTATGTATGTTCGATTTATCCTGCTTCACCTCTATTATCACTACTTTG
>DASPNB010000526.1:0-3979 GCA_035626755.1 Flavipsychrobacter sp. | reverse complement strand
TGCGGGCTTTAAAGCGGCTCCAGGCATCTTCTACGTTCACTTTGCTCCTGGCTTCTACTTCCTTGCTGGCTTCCCATATCAGTTTCAGCTGCTCAAAATGTTTTCGGTTAGCAGCGCTACTCTCCAGCCATTTGCGTACTTCCTGCTGTTCTGCCTCAGAGGTCTCGCCCAACAAGTGCTTTACCAGCAGGTCCTCATTCATATGTATATCCGGTTGCATGCTGTGCTATTTGTTGGTTAAGAAAATAATGACGAACAATAGAGGCAGGTGGTCTGCCAGTTTTTCCCTTAATACTCTCAATGCCTTGCCCATCTGATTCTCTACTGTTTTTACTGAAAGGTTAAGTTGATCTGCTATTTCACGGTATTTTAATTCTTCAAATCTGCTGAGCTGGAAGATCGTTCTGCATTGCTCGGGCAGGTCGTTCAGCGCAGTGTCTATTTTGGCCTGGAGTTCCTTTACACTCAGTATATCGGTTGCACTGCCTTCAGTCGTCGTTGTCTTCACAAAGGTTTCGTAGGCAGCCCTCACCCTGGTATGCTTCAGGAAGTTCAGGCTTTCGTTATAGGTAGCCCGGTACAGGTAGGCCTTTAATGAATCTATTTGGTCAATCTGTTCCTTCTTCTCCCAGAGCTTGAAAAATACGGTCTGGACTATCTCCTCGGCATTGTCCCCGTCCCTTATGATGGTGAAAGCATAGGCATGCAGGGCCTTGAAATGCTCTTTAAAAGCTCTTTCAAAGGTTATTTCCCTGTTTGTCGCTGCATTCAGCGGCTTGTTTACCGGTATTTCCACTCGTTTCAGCAGGTGTTCGGGGGCAAAGATAATGGCTTCTTCCAACGGACTGCTTTTAAAGTAAGACAACCGAAAATGAAGATACCCCTATGTGGCGGGAAAATATTTTTCGTGAGTAGAGAGGCTCTGCGTCCCTTGGCGGTTCTTAGCGCTCTTTGCGGTTAAAAAGTCTAAACGCAAAGCCCGCAAAGAGGTTCGCAAAGGGACGCAGAGCGCATCAGAGTAGTTTCTCAAAACAAACACTCTCCTCTACACCCGCATATTGGCCGTAGTTAGGGATAAGGGCATAACCATTCTTCTCATAAACCCTTATCGCCTCGGGCATTTTCTTGCCTGTTTCCAGTATGCATTTAGCATAGTTCAGTTCTTTGGCCCAGAGCTCAAGGTCCTTTAACACAATAGAGGCGATGCCCTTGCCGCGGTGCTCGAGCGGTACGTACATTCTTTTTATTTCTACTGTATCACCTTCATAGTGTTTGATAGCTCCCGACCCCACCGCAATGCCATTCTCATAAGCTACTATTACATATTTGATGTCGTCGCTCTTGTTATACTGTGCAAAGAAGGGTGCGTCATCTCCGTCCCTTGCGGCCAGGTCCTTGTCCAGTTCTGATACTAATTTGCGATAGTCTTCATTGGTGGAATCGGTTCTTAATAATGTGACCATGGTAAGCAAATATACAAAAGCCATGATTGACCATTCTGCGTGCCACCTCAACATTTCATCAATTCCAATAATTCCACAAATTCCAGTTCAGACAAACACGCCAAACAAAAGCCCCCCCGATCAGATCGAGAGGTCTTTATATTGTATGCCACTAGAATCATGGCGAATCTTCCAGATCTAATGGATCATGGTTCTACTTATTATCATACTTCTGCCTGTTCGCCTCATACATCGCTTCCCGGTCCTTCATGCGCTTTTCTTCTACTGCATCTTCATGCTCCTGCTCCTTGTCGTAAGCGCGGATGATCGATTTCACCAGGCGGTGACGTACCACATCCGACTCGTCAAGTGTAATATGGGCTATACCGTCTATGTTCTTCAATATCCTTGCTGCCTTTACAAGACCGGACCGCTGGTTCTTCGGAAGGTCTATCTGGCTCATGTCGCCGGTAATGATAGCCTTGGCCGATGGACCTATACGCGTCAGGAACATTTTCAGCTGCAGGTCGGTAGTGTTCTGGGCTTCGTCCAATATGATGAAAGAGTTGTCCAGCGTTCTGCCACGCATGTAGGCCAGGGGAGCTATCTCTATTATACGGTTGGCCATATAGTAGTTTAGCTTATCGCTGGGCAGCATGTCATCAAGCGCATCATAAAGCGGGCGCAGGTAGGGGTCGATCTTTTCCTTCAGGTCACCGGGCAGGAAGCCTAAGCTTTCGCCTGCTTCTACAGCGGGCCTGGTCAGGATGATCTTTCTCACGGCCTTGTTCTTCAGGGCACGTACTGCCAATGCTACCGCGGTGTAGGTCTTACCTGTACCCGCCGGTCCCAGTGCAAAGATGATGTCGTTCTTTTCAGATACGCTGGCCATCAGTTTCTGGTTCTGCGTTTTGGCACGGATTACCTTTCCGTTTGGTCCGAACACCAAAATGTCGTTGCCGCCTTGATCGTCTGTAACAGTTTCGCCTGCTTCTTCGTCGCCTAAGATCTGTGCAAAGTAGTTTTCAGATAAGTGCCCGTTACGCTCCAGGTATTTTATTACCTGCCCGATTTTGGTTTGTGCGTTGGTTACTTCCTCGGCTTGCCCTGACAGTTTGATTTGCGACCCTCGCGATAATATCTTAAGCAGTGGGAATTTTCGCTTTAAGAT
This sequence comes from Flavipsychrobacter sp., assembly GCA_035626755.1. Taxonomy (GTDB): domain Bacteria; phylum Bacteroidota; class Bacteroidia; order Chitinophagales; family Chitinophagaceae; genus MKUN01. The sequence continues at coordinate 1,366 of DASPNB010000526.1, read as the reverse complement.
GTCGAATTTGTTGTTGTTAATGCCGAAAAACTCTATCGGGTTAACAGTCTCAAGGTTAATGATCGCTTCTGTCAAAGTGCTCTCCTTTTTTTAGAGTTATTAATTCTGAAATTACGAAGAAACAAGACGGGCGGCTGTTACGACAATGTTATAAATACATTATCAGATCTTGTAGCCGTTCTGCTTAAACTCTTCGAGCCTTTCAGCTATCTTACTATCACTGAGGGCAAACATGCGCGCACAAAGTGCTGCCGCATTTCTTGCACCTGCTTTACCTACTGCAAGCGTACCAACGGGTAAGCCCGCAGGCATTTGTACTATACTATAAAGAGCGTCTATGCCGCCGGGTAGTCCGCCATCCAGGGGTACACCCAACACAGGCAGCGAAGTGTATGCTGCGCAAACGCCAGGGAGGGCGGCCGCCATACCAGCTGCTGCAATAATTGCGCCATATCCGTTCTCTTTGGCGGTCACCATCAGTTCACGTACCCTGTCAGGATTACGATGTGCCGAAGCAACTACCATTTCGTTTTCGATACCGAACCAGTTCAGCCAGTTTTGGCCTTCTTTCATAACGGCCTCATCTGTCTGAGAACCCATTATAATTAATACTTTCATGACTCTTTTTTAGAAGTATTTAAATGAAAAATAAAAACATCGTACCTAAAAAGCTATTCATTCTTATCAACACATGTGCATAACCGCCTTTTTCCCCCTCGCAGTGTCATTGCGAGCCGCCAATGAACTTAACGGCGAAGAAACGAATGGACGCTGACGCGGCGAAGCAATCTAACCAATCGTTCTTGCAATAAAAACGGGCGACAGGTAAGCGATCTGCCATTTCACCTGCCGTTGAGCCCCTTCATTCCCCCCTCTCCATTTATGGAGAGCCTATATCTCCCTCTCCATTTATGGAGAGGGCCGGAGTGAGGTACTTTTCTATTAACTTTACCCCTGCATGACACCATTCAGCAATAAAGTAATAGCCATCACGGGAGCATCCTCTGGCATAGGCAAAGCACTGGCCGAAGTATTTCTGAACAGCGGCGCAAAGGTAGCAGTTTGTGCCCGAAACGGTGCAAAATTGGAGCAGGTTTTCGCTGCTGTGGATAAATCCTGTATTCTATGCTTCCAGGCTGATGTCTCCAAAGAGGTTGATTGTAATGCATTTATAGACCATATAATAGGCAAATGGGGCAGGGTAGATGCCTTGATAAATAATGCAGGCACCTCCATGCGTGCTCTTTTCGACGAGGTGGACCTCTCCGTAATAAAGGAACTGATGGACATCAACTTCTGGGGTACGGTCTACTGCACTAAGCGGGCGCTGCCTTATATAAAGGAACACAAGGGAATAATAGTAGGC
>DASPNB010000525.1:0-2140 GCA_035626755.1 Flavipsychrobacter sp. | reverse complement strand
TTTTGGCTGAAAATGACAGAGAAGTTGCCGATGTTTACTATATTGGCATTCGGAATAAACGCACTAAAATGAAACAATTGCTTTGTTTGGCTGTAACCGTTGTCTTACTATCCTCCTGCGACAAACAAAGGGTTTGTACCTGCACCACCGGTGGCAGTACTCCCCACGAGATTCTTGGCCTGACCGCTACCGAATGCCAGGTTTATGCCGAAAAAGTGGCTGAAAGGCGCTGCACCTACGATGATTAACCGATAACGAGATTCAGGACTCCTGCACATACGGAAGCTTAATTGCCCTATATTTTCAGAGAAAATATTCCAGCGATTAAGCTTCCTTGTTTTTTTACAGTCTTATTATTATATTGTGTTTTTCAGTAAAGCATTTCCGGGCTATGACGCGGCTTTCACTGTGCTTATTGTTTGTTTTATCCTCTCTACCGCTCCTTGCACAAAAGCGGGGTAGGGAGCTCATAGACTCCCTCCTGATAGAAGCTCCTTATGTGGCAGATACATTGAAGGTAAGAATATACTCTACACTCTCGCAGGTATATACTCACGTGGACCCTGACAGCAGCATTATGTTTGGTGAAAAGGGAATGGCGGTAGCTAAGAGTATGAATTGGAACAAGGGAATTGCCCTTGTAGCCAATAGCATGGGCTCCAGCTATCTCAACAGGTCGGACAATGCTACCGCATTGAAATACTACTATGAGGCATTAAAGGTCAATAAGGAAGCGGGTGATGAGCAGAATGTTGCGATAAACCTGGGTAACATAGGCAATGTATTTTACAACCAGAAGATCTACGACAAAGCGTTCGATTATTACCGCCAGGCACTGAAGCTTAATGAGAAGCATGGTATGAAAGAGAAAATGGCAACTAACCTGGGTAATATGGCCAACGTCTTCATGCACTATTTTGATACGGCGAAGGCAGGCTCCAGGCAAAAGCTGATTAACAAGCATAAGGCGCTTGATTATTTTGCGCGTTCCATTGCCTTGTACCAGGAACTGGGTAATAAGAGTGGCATCGCACGCAACAAGGGAAACATGGGAAACATTTACCAGTTTGATGAGGATAAAACCGTGGCCCTTAAATATTACAATGAAGCCCTGGAACTTAATAAGGATGTAGGCAGCAGGTTGTTTGAACTGGCTATGCAGATAAATATAGCCATGGTTTACCAAGATGTGGCAGCGGATACTACGGGTAAATTGACAATAGAGGGATATACGGCACGCAACAAGGATATTCTTGCCGACAAAGCCATAACGATGGCCGAACAAGCTGTGAAGGGTAGTAAAGAGAAAGGCTTCCTGGAGCTGCTCTCAGAAGGCCTCCCAACACTTTCCTCGCTGTATGCAATGAAGGGTAATTACAAAAAGGCTTATGAGAACCAGGTTGAGTTCCGGGAGTTATCGGATTCGCTGCATAAAAGAAGCAGCGAGGAAGCGATAACAAAACTGGAAGCAAAGAATAAGCTGGATCAGCAACAGAAAGAGATAGAGATACAGAAACTGGCAATAGCTAAGAAACGCAATACGACCTGGTTCATGGGTATCGGTATTGTTGCGCTATTGTTCGTGATAGGTTTTGTTATTAAAGAACGTAAGAAGTCGGAGAATCTTCTGCTGAACATTCTTCCGCGTAAAATAGCTGACAGGTTAAAGGCCAAAGAGCACCCCATTGCCGATCAGTTCACCGGGGCCTCCATCATGTTCATAGATATCGCAGGGTTTACCAATATAGCTTCCGATCATGAGCCAAAGGAAATCGTGAGTATGCTGAATGATATTTTCACCATGTTCGACAGGGTGGCGGAAAAGCATGGCCTGGAGAAAATAAAAACAATTGGCGATAGCTACATGGCTGTTGCCGGTGTGCCCCTTGCCAGGGAGGATCATGCACTGGCTGCGGCCAACATGGCCCTGGAGGTAAAAGAACTGGTGCGGGACTATAAAACAAAGAATGGTATCGCCGTTCATTTCAGAATAGGCCTTGATTGCGGCCCCGTGGTTGCAGGAGTTATCGGTACTAAGAAATTTACCTATGACCTGTGGGGTGACGCTGTGAATATGGCGAGCCGGATGGAAAGTACGGGTGTTACGGGCGAAGTGCATTGCAGTACGCATTTCAAAAAC
>DASPNB010000524.1:0-3437 GCA_035626755.1 Flavipsychrobacter sp. | reverse complement strand
ACTGATGGCAGCCTGAAAGAGTTGCCGCAGCAGGAAGCGATCACATCTGAACTGAAACATGCTCCTAAGATATTTAAAGAAGATACAAGGATAGACTGGAATAAGACTGCAAAGGATATTCATAACCTTATACGCGGCATGTCCCCTGTGCCGGCGGCGTTTACTATGATGGGCGATAAATTTTTGAAGATATATGGCTCGCATTATGAGCTAGCTTCTCACGGCAAAGAGGCGGGTGAGCATGAGACAGATGGCAAGACTTATTTCCGCTTTGCAACGAAAGATGGATGGCTGTATGTGGACGATATGCAACTTGAAGGGAAGAAGAGAATGGATGTAAAGTCTTTCTTAGCAGGATATAGGGGGTGATAGGTTGATAAGTTGATAAGGTTGCTGATGCGTGATTTAACCGCAAAGAACGCAAAGGAGACGAAAAGGAGACGCAAAGTGGCGCGAAGGGACATACAGGAAGGGGAATCTTATGACGCGTGCTGACGGCTTGGAACCGGCAGACGCTATTTGTTTCCTGAACCACGATTTAGCTGATTTAAAGGATTGCCTTGATTTTTGGTTTGGAGCAGATCAATAGCTTTTAGGCCCCCTATGCGTGGAACAAATGGCATAGACAATCACGTCGCTGTTTAGCTTTTCGAAAACTATCACAAAAGGGAAGATGTATAGGGTAACGTCCCGCAGTATTTTGCGTTCGTCTATAAAACTGTAAAATTCGGGATGCTGCGAAATTGCTGTGAAACGATCTTCTAACATAGTCAGGAACAAATCGCCCAATCCATTCCGCTCTTGTTCGTAGTATAAATAGGCTTGCAACATATCCTGCCGCGCCTCTTCTTTGATTATAAGGTTGCAGGACATTATTTTTTTGCCTGCTTTTTCACCCATTCAAGGGCCTGCTCTGCTGAGTAGGACTTGCTTGCTTCATTTAAATGGTTTTCCCGGCGTGTATATAGCATTTCCAATGTAGCAGCGTCATATTGATATGAGGGTTCCAGTTCCTTTTCCAGCAGTGTATAGATTGCCTCCAGGTGCTTAGTGTCCGCCTGGTTAATGTATTCATGTAGTCTGTCTCTCATTGTGCCGGCATCCATGTGTCTCGTTTTTTACAAATTTAACGACTTTGAACGACGATTAACCAGGATTGTCTCGATTTTAGTTTCCGGTGACGCGTACTGACGGCGAAGAGCCCCGTATTCAGCGGAGCAGGCGTGCAGACGCTATGCGTTGATGAAGTACTGAATTGCCAGTTCGTATCCTTTCAATCCTAAGCCGGTGATGCAGCCCATTGCTTTGGCGGCGGTGTAGGAGGTCTGGCGGAATTCTTCGCGGGCGTAGATGTTGGAGATGTGTACCTCTATGACCGGAATGCCGATGGCTGCTATGGCGTCTGCCAAGGCGACGCTGGTGTGGGTGTAACCGCCGGCATTCAGAATGATGCCGTCTACATTGCCGCGGCAGTCGTGCAGAAAGTTGATCATCTCTCCTTCCACGTTGCTTTGGTAATAAGAGAATTGAACGTCGGGATATTTTCCTGCAAGGTCATCGAGGTAAGTTTCCATGGAAGTATTTCCGTAAATATGCGGCTCACGGCTGCCCACGAGGTTGAGATTTGGTCCGTTCAGGATGGCGAGGCGTAACATGGGGCTAAGATAAAGCATTGAGAGAATATCTCAGTGGTTGGCAGTATTGTCGCGTTCCTTCTTGCGGGCGCGGAATAATTCAGAGAATTTTTTCATGGTGTCGTTATCACCTGCGAGGGTGGAGGCGGTCATGATGCGGGGGATGATCCTGATATCCCAGTTCTGCAGCCAAGGTTCAACGTCGAGGTATTGTTTGATCCATTTGAAAGAGGCGGTGCAAATGGGGTCGTAGCGGTTATTGATAGCAAGTATGATATCGAGGAAACGGTCGACATACATACGGCAGGAGACAAACTGCATGGCTTCGGCATAGTGGGTGAGTGAGTGGCAGATATTCTTGTAAGCTTCATCGGTATTCTTTGCCTGAAGATACAAGCCAGAGAGCATGTAGAAGTTCATCTGCTTATTGATCGACCGATCCTCATAGTATTCACCCAGTTTTTTCAAAGCAGTGATCTGTCCCTGAACATTGCCGCGCATTTGTTCGTAGTCGAACAACATAGTGTGGTGATCGCGGTCCCATTTTTTGATGCTGCCTATCCAGTCAGTGATCTTATTATTGCGAACGGTGATGTCACCCAGCAGGTCGGAGAGGAAGATCTCGTTCTCTAAAGACAGATTTTCCAAAGGAGCTGGTAAGAGGCCTGTACGGTTAGCCAGCCACTCTTCTACTTCGTCCTCGGTGACGATACATTCCCCGGCTGTGGGGCCGAGGTGTTCTGTAAAGACATTGCGATGATGTTCTGATAAATAGGGAAGGTGCTCATAGCTTTTGGCCACGCCGGGAGCGACAAAAGCGACAAGGTCGAATGCATGCCCCGTTTCTGTATTTGCTTCTTTAGCGTCGATCAGCAATTCTATATTGTTCACATTACGAAAGCGCGATAACAGCCCGATACAGATATTGAGTGAAAGAGGGTCGCCCTGGACAGGAACGTTGCGGAGCATTTCGATCTCCTGTTTCAGTAAGAAACGGAGCAAGTGCTCATCGGAAGAGCGCTGGTCGTAAAAGAGTGCGACCAGTAAATTGGTCCGCTGCTGATGGCTGGCATCGGAGACATGTCCTGCCTCGTTGGTTGCAGCAGCGAATTTGAATTCCTGCCATAGGGAAGGAGATCCGCGAAGTTCAGGCAACCTCTGAAACCAGGGTTCTAAGATATGTTTGATCTCATTGGCCATGTTCCTATAAAGTTATATTAAATCATTTCAGTATTTAGTTGTTTGGGCTAAATCTTATCTTTAAGCCGTGTGGGATGCGTACATAAAGGGATTTAAGGCATATCTGCAACTGGAGCGGGCTATGTCGGACAATACGGTAGAAGCCTACCTGCATGATGTGGCCATATTGGCCAATTACATAGGCACTGAAGAGAACGGGTTGCCCTTGCAATCGATAGAGCTGAAGCATCTTCAAACCTTTATAGGGCATATACACGATCTTGAATTATCGGCGGGGACGCAGTCGAGGATACTGAGCGGGGTCCGGTCGTTCTTTAACTACCTGGTGCTGGAAGACGTGATCAAAAAAGACCCCACGGAGCTGCTGGAATCTCCTAAGCTGAAAAGGACGCTGCCGGATGTGCTGAGCCTGGAGGAACTGGATAAACTATTTGCATCGATAGACCATAGCACACCTGAGGGGCAGAGGAACAGGGCGATACTGGAGACCATGTATAGCTGCGGACTGCGTGTGAGCGAAGTAGTGAACCTTGCGATATCGAACCTTTACCTGGATGTTGGATTTGTGCGAGTGGTGGGTAAGGGTAATAAAGAAAGACTGGT
>DASPNB010000523.1:0-2399 GCA_035626755.1 Flavipsychrobacter sp. | reverse complement strand
AAATATGAAAGGCCAGCTGATAGGTATCAATTCTGCGATAGCCTCCCCTACGGGTTCTTATGCGGGTTATTCCTACTCTATTCCGGCTAATATTGTTAAGAAGGTCGTGAACGACCTCATCTCTACGGGTTCTGTGCAGCGTGCATACCTGGGCATCCAGTTCTATGACAGGAGGAACCTGAGCGTGGAAAAGATGAAAGAGCTGGCCATAGACCGTAATGAAGGTGTATATGTTGCCGGAATCCAGGCCAATAGCGGCGCTGCAAAAGCAGGACTAAAGGAAGGTGACTTCATAACGCAAATCAACAATGTGAATGTGCGTACCGAGACTGAGCTGCTGGAAAAAGTGGCAATGTTCAAACCAGGCGACAACATCAGTGTTACCTATACCCGGGGCAGCGATGTGCTTAAAACCACAGTTGAGCTGAAAAAACTTGACGTAAGCGTGTCACAGCTGCTGGGTGCGAGCTTCAAGCAGCTCAGCCCGGAGCAAAAAGGCAAATATGGTGTAAAAAGCGGAGTGCTGATGACAAACAAAGGTTCCGGCCTCCTGGCAAAAAGTACAAACATCAGGGATAACTTCCTGGTCACCTCTATCAACGGCATTGCGGTAAATACGCTGGATGACATTGCCAAGATATTCCAGAGCTACAACAGTGTAAGACTGGAGGGTTTCTATCCTGACCAGAAGTCAAGGGGCATGTTCTATTATGGCCTTGATTTAGAAGAATAATAATTTATAGAAAAATAAATCCATAAGGCCCTCAGAACTGCTGAGGGCCTTGTTTTTACCCACATATATGTAAAACAATGGCATAGTCCTTTAGGACGGAATTGTTATTATTGCATGCCGGACTCAGCCCTATAATTATTGGTTTTTTAAAAGCGAAACATGTTGCTTTACTGTAATTAGTAAAGTGGTAGATTATAGTTATTTTTGCACCCCAAATTGAATAAAAAATAGTGAAGCCTGTTTATATTACCCGTCTTTCCAAATTCTTGCCGAATGAACCGATTGGGAACGATGATATGGAAAAAATACTTGGGATGGTCAATAATAAGCCATCCAGGGCTCGCTCTATAGTGCTCCGCAACAATGGTATCAAAACGCGATATTATGCGGTGAAAGACGGGAAGAGAACACATACAAATGCTCAACTGGCTGCAAATGCTGTAAAAGCCCTCTTCGACGAAAAACTACCGATAGATAAGCTGGAATTATTAACCGCAGGCTCTACTTCCCCGGAGCAGATGCTCCCCTCTCATGCGGCCATGGTACATGGCGAATTGGGTATGAGCCACCGGGTAGAGATCATATCTTCCTCGGGCGCTTGCTGCAGCAGTATACAGGGCATGAAATATGCCTACATGGCTATTGCTGCCAGCTTTACCAAGGTTGCTGCCAGCGTTGGTTCTGAAAGAATGTCGGTTTGGATGCACGCTTCACGCTTTCAACCCGAGGCTGATAACCTCAACCAGCTAAAAGAAAACCCGATCATCGCTTTTGAGAAAGACTTTCTCCGCTGGATGCTTAGTGACGGCGCTGCTGCAGCTCTGCTGCAGGACAAGCCTAATGATAACGGCATCTCTCTGAAAATAGAATGGATGGAGGTCACTTCTTTCGCTAATGAAAAAGAAACCTGCATGTATGCCGGTGCTACCAAGGGTGAGAACAAAGACCTGACCGGCTGGAATGATATGGAAACGGCACAATGGTACAACCAGAGTGTGTTTTCACTAAAACAGGATACACGCCTGCTGGGAGACAATATCGTTCCCCTGGGTGGCGAATACTTAAAGGAGCTGATAGAAAAACACAACCTTAATCCTGACAAAGTAGACTACTATCTGCCACACATGAGCAGCGAATTTTTCAAAGACCAGGTATATAATTACCAGAAAAGCATGGGCTTTGAAATAACCTGGGACAAATGGTTTTACAATCTTACCAAAGTAGGCAATGTAGGCAGCGCATCTCCCTTCCTGATGCTGGAAGAACTCTTCCATAGCGGCAGGCTGAAGAAAGGCGACAGGATATTGGTAATGGTTCCTGAAAGTGCCCGCTTCTCTTACGCCTATATTTATCTCACTGTAGTTTAATACTGCAACGCTTGGATAGGAAGCCTCGTATACTTGTTCTTTATTATAGCCAGACGGGGCAGTTGCGGCATATCATCGATAATATTCTACTCAACATTCAAGACAAGGTAGACATCACTTATGCAACTATCGAACCGTTGATACCTATTCCCTTCCCTTGGGATGTTAATGTTTTCTTCGACACAATGCCCGAAACAGTGATGCACACGCCGCCGCCGGTGAAGTCCTTGCCTGAAGATATCGTGAATGGGGAATACGACCTGGTGATCTTCGGACATCAACCCTGGTTTCTCAATCCT
>DASPNB010000522.1:0-4349 GCA_035626755.1 Flavipsychrobacter sp. | reverse complement strand
CAGGTAGCGGTAAAAAGGCATAAATACCGAAGAACGAAAACCCGTGGTAAGATTGTATTCCTCCGATGAGTGATGGGTAACATGCACAGCCCAGAACAGGCGTACGTTATGGTCCACATAGTGCTCCAGCCAAAATAAAGCGTCCTCACATAAAAACAGTATTACCCAGTAGGCAATAGGATTCCAGTCGATAGGCAAAGCGTACTGAGAGAAGAATATCAGCACAAACAGCGCCACGCCGCGTAGCAGCAGGTCCACGCCTGCATTTACCACGTTCAGGTATATGTTCACTAATGTTTCCTTCCAGCTGTAATACTTCCAATGATGGAAATGACTCAGCGCCAGCTCCAGCGGTATCAGCACCGCGTAGATCGGAATAGAGAACAATATTATCAGCTGTTTCTGAAACTCATCCATTGCCTAAAAAAACGAACTCACCATGTCCGTGGTGAGTTCGCAAAATTACGAATAAATATCGCTCTCCCTCTCCTTTAGGAGAGGGCCGGGGTGAGGTTATATTGTCATTATTTCCTTGTCCTTATCCTTACAGTGCTGGTCTACCAGGGCAATGTATTTATCGGTAATACCCTGTATGCTGGTTTCGCCATCTTTGGCGGCATCTTCGCTCAGCCCGTCTTTCTGCAATTTCTTTACATGCTCTATCGCATCCCGGCGTATGTTACGTACCGCCACCTTGGCATGTTCGCCTTCGCCATTTACGCGCTTCACCAGTTCTTTACGGCGCTCTTCTGTCAGCGGTGGCAGGAACAGGCGGATAAAGTTGCCATCGTTCTGCGGGTTCAGGCCTATATTAGCAGCTATTATAGCTTTTTCTATAGGTCCCAGCATTTGTTTCTCCCATGGCTGTATAGAGAGGGTACGTGCATCGGCAACGGTAACATTGGCTACCTGGGCCAGCGGGGTAGGGCTACCGTAGTACTCCACGTTAATGCCGTCCACTATCATGGGAGTGGCCTTACCGGCGCGTATTTTACTAAGCTCTACTTCCAGGTGCTCAATGGCCTTCTTCATCTGCCGGCCCGTATCGTCTATGATGGTTTCTAATGCCTCGCTCATGTTCTATTGTAGTGTTTGGAGCTAGCAAATGTAAAAAATGTTTCTCTAAGATATTTTATGCCAATTATTGTCTATATGAGCTCGGCATTTTTGCTGTTTTTTGAATTTTTGTTGCAGAAAAGTATAAAAAAAGTGTAAAAAGTTATCCAGATTATACACCTATATACACTATTTAACACCTCGCATTTGGAAAGGCATCCCACCTATGGTAACTTTGTCTAAACAAGGATTTTCAATGCAAACAGCAATTAGTGCCCCCGTAAAACTCACGCCCACAGCCATTTCTGAGGTAAAGCGCCTCATGGCAGAGCCCGGCTTCGATGCCGGCCAGTACCTGCGCGTCGGCGTAAAAGGCGGCGGCTGCTCCGGCATGACCTACATCCTCGGCTTCGACGCCCGGGAAGCCGACGACGAGGCATACGATATCGAGGGCGTTCCCGTTATAATGAAGACTGCGCACGGCATCTACCTCATGGGTATGGAAGTAGACTTTCACAGTGGGCTGAATGCGCGTGGCTTTGTGTTCAATAATCCGAATGCCAGCAGCACTTGCGGTTGCGGCACTTCGTTTGCTGTTTAGTGGTCTTGAGAATTTTCTTCCGATATATCTCCGTACTGATGCTTTTGAGCAGCAGCATGGCTGTTTTCGCACAAAAGGAGAAACTCCCAGATACTAATGTTCCGCTGAACCGCTATGATGCTGAAGGCAACCGTACCGGCAGTTGGTGGATCACCAATAAAGCGACCAGGGGAGAACCGGCTTCTGCTGAGTTTGGCAATTTTGATAAAGGCGTGCGCTACGGCAAGTGGTATAAACTGAATCATGAGGGGGATATAACGGCTATAGAAACCTACAGGAATGACAGGCTGGACGGGGAAGTAAAATACTATGAAAAGGGTATTCTTTACTGCACCGGCTTTTACCGTACGGTGAAAACGAGCGCCGAGCGCGATACGATAATGGTCGTCAATCCTGAAACTGACGAACAGTTGCTTCGCGAGGTGCTTGCCGAGGACAATACCCAGAGGCATGGCCTATGGCGCTTCTACGATGAAAGCACGGGCAAGCTGGTAAAGGAAGAAGAATACCAGGTGGACAGCCTGATATGGAGTAAGCAATATGTAAGTCCGCAGGATAGCCTGGCGAATGCAAAGCGCGAAAGCCTGATGCCCCACAATAAGAAGAAGTACAGGAAAGTGCAGGCCAATCCTAAGGGGCAGGTGCTGAATTAAGTCAAAAGTCAAAACCAAAAGGTTTTAGAACATAGCCAGAACTGATTAGTTTTGGCTTTTATTTTTTTGAATGACATCTCCCGACAAACTAAGTATGTTCCGTAATCGCTTGCAGAAGGTGTATAAACACATCAGCAAGCTGGCGCGCAGGCAGGAAGTAGTCTGCTATCGTTTTTACGATCATGATCTGCCGGAATTTCCGTTTGCGATAGAGTTATATAAGGATGTTGTTCACGCAGCGGAGTATAAACGCAGGCATGGGATGGAGGATGCGGAGCACGAGGAGTGGCTGCAGGCTTGCAGGGAGGTGATAGCTGAGGTAGTGGAGATACCACAGGAGAATATCTTCATGAAGGTTCGCCAGCGGAAGGCGGGTAGGCAGGGGCAGTATGAGAAGTTCGCCGAGGAAAAAGTAGAACGCATTGTGCCTGAGGGCGGACTGAACTTCATCATCAATCTTACTGATTACCTTGATACAGGCCTCTTCCTCGATCACCGCATAACCCGCGGTATGGTGCGGGATGAGGCTAAGGACAAAAAAGTACTGAACCTGTTTTGCTATACAGGTTCATTCAGTGTGTATGCGGCCGCGGGTGGGGCAGACGAAGTGGTATCTGTTGATCTCTCCAAGACCTACCTCAACTGGGGCAAGCGCAATATGCAGTACAACAAGCTGTACAAGGATGAAAAGCATCACTTCATTCATGCTGATGTGATGGAATGGATTAATTCTGAGCTGCCAGCTAATTATTTTGATCTCATTGTTTGCGACCCACCTACTTTTTCCAACAGTAAACGCATGGATGATACTTTTGATGTTCAGCGCGACCATGTAAAACTGCTGAAACAACTATTAAAAGGCTGTACTGATACAGGCCGCATCTACTTCAGCAACAACTACCGTGGTTTCCAGATAGACAGGGACTCAATACCCGCGACAGTAGTAAAAGATATCACCGGCGCTACTACACCTTTCGACTTCCAGGGAAAGTTGCATAGGAGTTGTTTTTTGATAGAGAAGTAAAGGTTAACTTTAGGTACCATGTTGCTGAGTCGACTTATTTTATTGTCATTACTATTGGCAGTTCCATGTATCTCTGCAAAAGCTCAATACAGAGGGGGGAAAGAAGTGCCATTGACAGTAGTAACAAATGATGGAAACTTTAGGTCCTTGATCGATCATTTGGACGGCAAAATGTGGACCGAATACAAGGTTTGCCATGGAGATACTTGCAAGGAATATGGAGACAAACTTTACTACTACGTAGGTGGTTGGCGCGCGGTTGTTGACAACGGTGATACTGTGCTTGAGGCAAATTGGGAAACAGTAACCTATAGAACCGACTCACCAGACGGAATTCCATCTTTGGTAAGAGTAACCTGCGCTCCAATCTTTGTTATAAAGAAATGTATAAAGACAAATCCCCTCACATTTACTATCGTACAGGTGACGAATATTCAAATCGAAAATGAACTGTCTTTGCAAGACAGCAGCCAGTTCATTGTTTCCGGTGAATCATGGTTCAATGATGATAACAACAATTACGCATTTTTCCGACTATCTAAGCCTACAAAGGAAACGACCAGTCTGCTGAACGGAAGTAACAAGTAGCGTATTAAAACCAATAATGCTGCACTTCTACCAGCTTAGCAGCCAATCTCCTTCTTGCATCTTTAGTATTAAAATTCTCAGCCTTGGTAAATCGTTTCAATCCCATCAGCATCATGCGTTGCTCATCGCCGGTGGCGAAGGCGTTGATGGCGTTCTTGCCTGAGTGGTTGACGCGGTCGGCTGCATCACACATAAAGGTTTTGGTTGCATCGAGAGCAAGGGCTGCATTGGCATTGCCCGCATTGTGCATCTTTATCGTGCGGAGCAGCATACACTCGGCCTGGAAGGTATCCAGTATCATGTCTGCAATGTGCATCAGTATTTCCTGTTCACTTTGCAGGGTCATCATCAGCTTTTGAGCGGCGGCGCCAGCGCACATCAATATTGCTTTCTTGAAGTTGGCCAGCAGTTTTTGTTCGGCAGCAAA
>DASPNB010000521.1:0-3064 GCA_035626755.1 Flavipsychrobacter sp. | reverse complement strand
TTGTCTACAGGTGGCACATAGCGCACACCATAGGCGTCGGCCACCGCAGGCTCGCGGAGATACCTGCCCTTCCTTGGTAAGCCATCTACTTCAAAATGAAGTGCCAGGTTGGTGAGGCCGATCTTCATCTCATCGCCCTGCATGGGCTTACCATGACCGGCAGCCACTACGCTTGGGTTAAGGTCTGCCAGGCGCCTCACGGAATTACGCGCGGCTTCCCAATCGTAAGTGAAATATTTCGGAGGGCCTGATATGCGCCTTGTCTGCTTCATAACTGACATTGCTGATTCAGACTTGGTAGTAACGAAGGCATCGCCTGCTATCAATACTTTATCTCTCTCCCTGAAAAGCGAAATATGACCCGGTGAATGGCCGGGAGTGTATACATATTTCCAACCCGGCAGGCCGGGGACAGATTCATCAGGGGGAAGTATATGAAGATGTTCTTCTACATTGATAGCCTTACGGGGATACACCCATGACATCGACGACATCAATCCGCCACCCACTGAAGGATCGGGGGGAGGATATGAAGATCTGCCCGTGAGATAGGGTAATTCCAGGTAATGCACGTATACCGGAACATGCCAGTCATCGGCAAGGCGCTTAAGGGAGCCTGTGTGATCAAAATGGCCATGCGTGAGTACGATGGCTGAGGGCTTGCTGTCCTCCCCGAAAAGAGAGGCTGCCATTTTCTTTATTCTCGCATACGACGACCTGAGGCCTGTATCAACTAATACCCAGGAATCATCTTCGGAGTTCCTGATCATATACATATTCACAAAGATATCTTTGGTTCCCCAAATGTCCTTTGCTACCTGGAAGTAAAGGGATTGTTTCTCTTTACTGGGAGGAACTTGTTCTTTCATGATAATGATTTTAATGCTATTGTCATGAAAGCTATAAAAACGTGCCAGTGGACTGAGTCGTAAGTATCAAGTAAAAAGTCGTAAGACTTGTCCCGGTATTCATCTTAGAACTTTCGACTTATTACTAAAAAAGAACGCCGGGACAAAACCGGCGCTCGCATCATTTAACCAAAACAACTACAAACCTATAAGCCGGATTCTGTAACCCCGGATGGTCCCGGGGTGGCTATCATTTATCTGGGATGCTGCTCACGCATCACCTCTAGCTGTCAACCCATGTGCATCGGCCGAACCAGCCTCAATCGCACACTTACTTGACATTTCAGCGCGTAAGGTTTACCCCTTTACATTGTTACCATTATAAAGTGTAGGCTCTTACTCTACATTTTCACCCTTACCTCCAAACAAGTTGGGATGGCGGTTATTTTCTGTGGCACTATCTGTTCCCGCTTTCACGGGACCCGGCAGTTAGCCGGTACGCTGCTCTTTGCTGTCCGGACTTTCCTCCCGTACTTTCATACGAGCGATAACCCAGCCTGTAGTCACTACAAAATTACGCAATAAAATACCTTCCCGGCACAAGGTCTTGGTATGAATTTTGTCATTTAACATTTTAAACTCATCATTAACAAACACAAAATGAACGGTATGAGGATCTTAACTCTGATTTTAGCGGCCAGTTGCCTGTTTCTGTCGTCATGTTCCAGGTATTATTACAAACCGAATGCAATAAATACTCCGATGTTTACCGACGGCATGCAGGCACACATAGCCGGTGCTGCAAGTATAGGTGGTGACGATGAGGACAGAACAACTTTCGCCGATTTGCAGGCATCATTCTCGCCAATAAAGCACCTTGGTATAATAGGTAACTACAGTACCTACAATTACAGTCCGTACTCGCCTGCCACTACTCCTGCACACGCGTATATTATCGAGGGCGGCCTTGGGGGATACTACGCAAGTGGTGGTAAAAAAGTGAAATTGGTAGTGGAACTCTATGGCGGTTTGGGCAAAGGCGAACTAAAAAGCGATGTAGACCTGGACCTTACAAGATATTTTATTCAGCCGGGTATAGGCATGCGGTCGCCATGGGTAGATGCTGTGTTCAATCTGCGCCTTGCTATGCTGAAATACTCTAACCTGGATGACAACGGCAGGGGAATAGGTTATCTGCAAGACCAAAACCTGGTCAACACGATGTATGCGAGAGGCATAACCAATAGCACATACACGTTTGTGGAACCGGCCTTTACTATAAGAGGCGGATATAAGTTTGTAAAAGTGCAGATACAGCTGGTTGGCTCTGTACCTTTTGAGAGCGTAGCCTGGAACTATGATCCCATACGCTTTACAGTGGGCGTACACTTTAGCGTAGAAGACCTGCTGGATATGGCCAAGCCATAGCACTTAAAATAAATTGATCTGGGCTGTCTTGCCTGAGTGTTTCAGTTCGTGATCAAGCAACCATTTCTTTTTGGGCAGCCCGCCGCCATAGCCGGTGAGGCTGCCATTTTCACCTATCACCCTATGGCAGGGAATAATGATGGCGATACCATTTTCACCATTGGCACCTGCAACAGCACGTATCGCTTTTTCATTTCCTAAGAAAATAGACTGCTGCTTGTAAGAGCGGGTTTCTCCGTAGGGTATTTCTATAAGCCCGCACCACACCCTTTTTTGAAAATCGGTACCGACCAAATGTAGGGGCAGATCGAATTCTTTCCGCTGCCCGGTAAAGTATTCATCTACCTGCTTCTTCAGCCTATCGAAATGGCAATGATGCGCTTCTGTCACTTCAGCGCCGAGGCCGTTGATGATGCGGTTCATAATGCTATCGATCATGCGGCGGTACTGGAAGTCGAACAGGCAAATACCATCATCTGTGGCAGCGGCCTTCATTTTACCGAGTGGTGTATCAAAATATGTAACGTATAGTGTCATAAATTGTCAGCTATTACTTGTCCTATTTCGTCAGCGCGGTTATAGATCATCATGTGTGTGCCGCCTTCTACCCAGTGATCGGCGCGGATATGATCAGGAAGTATAATCCTGTCTGCCGTGCCGTGTATGTGAACGATGTGATCAGGATAGGTTTCATTGTTCCACAGCAATAAGGCCTTCAGTGCCCATTTTACAAAGTGTGGATTTGTATTCCTTAAAATACTTCTGAGCACAGCCTTCTCCTTTTTTGT
>DASPNB010000520.1:0-2212 GCA_035626755.1 Flavipsychrobacter sp. | reverse complement strand
ACAGGATACGACGATCTATATTAACACAAAAATCAGCGATGCTGAATGGAAAAAAGTATCAAGTGAACTATTCACCATGACGGTCGCCGGGCACGATGGCACTGCCTCAGTGCCTTTTGAACTGGAACACACCAGGAACAGCATTAAGGTTAACAATTCTGCATATGCTACTATCCCTATTACCCTGATGGCAGGCGCTATGGCCAATAACACAAACGTAACTTACAATTGGGGCCTTAATACACAGTTTAAGCTAGGCGATCATTTCTTTTCGGCTTCATACTATAGCAGGCAGTTTGGTAACAATGTGGATAACAACGTCCAGAAGGGAGTACTTTCGGCCAGTTATGGTTATAAGCATTGGCTTCTTTCTGTTGGACGTATGTCAACAGTACGGAATTTCTTCGCAGTCGGGAACGGCTTTACACTCTCTTACCAAAACAAGACAAAAGAATTTTCTCTAACTGCAATTAAGCATAACAAAAACATTTCATTTTTTAAGAATGATAATATATCTGCTTTTGCCAAGTACCCCATTGGGAAGGTTGTAATTGAGCATTTTGGAGAGGCGAATTTTAATAAAACCATTGGTCTAAATGGGTATATACTGGACAATGTAGCAACGCTTATAAACACCGAAAAATTAAGGGTAATAGGGCGCGGGGGACTTTCCCTGGAGAATAACAGAAACGCACTAGATAAGAACATACTCTTAGGCTACAAGGTAGGCTATGGATTCAACTACAATCTGAAACGCTGGAGTTTATCGTCAAACGGTGATTACCACAGCCCTGATTTTGCCGGGTTCAGAAAGGGAAACAGCTACCATAACCATGCGCTGAACTATAAATTGAGCACGACGACATTTGTTGGGCTGACTTATTCTGAAAACATCATGAAACAAAATTATTTCAGAGATAGTGTTTATCACACAGATGCACTTTCTTATAATAATAAAATGATGGGTGTTACCTTCGGTCATAATGCAAAAGTACACAGTGTCAATGCCGGGACCGGTATCTTTAAATTCTCTAACCAGGGAATGTATAACCTGAAGCAGTTTTACTATGCGAACCTCAGCTATGGCGTAAGGGTTACAAAAAGGGCGCGACTTTCTATAGGTACAAAGGCCGTTTTCACCGGTAAGGGTGAAATAGTGAGGTCAATCAGCAATCTTTCCTTCAGTAATTACCATGGCGGATTAATGGCTATGTATGTGCGAAGTGTGAATAGCAGTGACGCTGTAGATATGAGCAAGATTTCCGATTTGCCGGTACGTGAGACAATAACCGGGGGGCCATATGTAAACTTCAGACTCTTCAGAAGCACGCTCACAGGGTCTGTAAGATATAATATAGCCAAGGCACTGGATGAGGAACAAATTAGCAGCGGTGTTGGCGCAGATCTGAACTACACGCACCCGAAGCTCCAGACCTCAATTGTGTTAAGTGGCTATGCTCCTTTCAACCACAGAAATGTTAACGGACTAAGCTATACTGAAACCAAGTACGGGACTCTGAGTGTGATGCAACCGATTGGCATTCCCGTTATTATTAAGCGAAAATACTATGATTTCAAAATAGCTCTTTATAATGACGAGAATGGTAATGGAATGCGAGATGGCAGTGAAGGACCGCTGGATAATGTGCTCGTGGATATAAACGATCAAAGCATGATCACAGACAAAAATGGTGAGGTTACTCTGAAGAACACGAAAATTGGTCAATATAATGTCGGTCTTTATAAGGCAAAAAGAGAAGGGTTGATACCGGTAAACGGAACCGATGTTGATTTTGTGGTTGATGAAAATACAAACGTGAACCTTGCCTTTAAGAAAGGAAAAGTAATTAGTGGAAGGGTGAAGGTGATACAGGATATGCTTAAGGGCGAAGTTTCCGAGCAATTCATTAAGATTATAGCTACCGATAGCATGGGAAAAAAATATACCACGCTTACTGATGAAGAAGGTAATTTTTTCCTGTACGTTGCTAATGGGACATATGACGTCTCGTTAAATAAAGATGCTTTTAAGTATGGTGACCTAAAGCCAGTAAGAGTGGCCTTTACCGCAGATATTGACAACAACGAAAGTGCCTTTGTTTGCTTTGAACTCCGCCAGAAAAAGCGTGAAGTCCGCTTCCTGAACCAGGGACTGGGCAGGCAAGGGGATAAAAAGCCAGGTGACAAGGTCGGCAAGTCAGAGCCCACAAAG
>DASPNB010000519.1:0-2570 GCA_035626755.1 Flavipsychrobacter sp. | reverse complement strand
GGTCCAGCCGTTTGTGTCCAGCGTGGCGATGGTATTTTTGAGGAACTTGTCACGTTCGGCATTTACCTTATCAAAACGCTCGTGATCAGCACGTGGGCAATTGGCAGGTATACCCGGTCCGTAAACCCATGCTTTGATGTTTATCTTTTCTTCCAGCGCTTTATCATTGTTCAGCAGGTTACTGCGTAAATAAGCAAGGAACTGTTCCGTATGTATGGTTTTAAAAGCGTGTTCATCAAAATACTTCTTCAGGAAGGCATCAAACTTTTCACGACCTACGTTTTCTTCAGTAAGTCGTAACAATAATGCTCCTTTCTCGTATGCTATATCGGTAAGCCCATCGTCAGGATCGCGACCTGTGAGGTCCAGCTTTAACCAGGTGTCTTTGCTATCTGCGCCGAGATCAGCAACTTCCTTCTCTAAATCCTGGTAGCCAAGCTCCCAAAGCATGTCAACATAGCTTTTGCCATTCATGGCCTCGGATATGCGGCGCTCAAAGTAAACAGTAAAACCTTCATTCAGCCAGAAGTCATTCCACGTAGCGTTAGTCACCAGGTTACCGCTCCAGCTATGAGCCAGCTCGTGCGCTATCAGGTTCACCAGCGAACGGTCGCCTGCTATTACAGTAGGCGTGCAGAAAGTTAGTCTTGGGTTCTCCATGCCGCCTATAGGAAAGCCCGGCGGTAACACAAGCACATCATACCTGCCCCAGCGATAAGGACCATATAACTGTTCAGCAGCGTGCACCATTTTGCCTGTCTCTGCAAACTCATTGTGTACCCTATCCAGCATATTTGGTTCTGCGTATACACCAGTGCGTTCGTCGATCCCTTTAAAAGAAATATCACCCACCGCCAATGCCATCAGGTATGCAGGAACAGGGATCTCCATTTTAAAACGATAAATACCACTGTCGTTCTTTTGCTTAGGATTTTCTGCACTCATCAGGGCCATCAGTTCTTTAGGCACTGTAACCCGGGCATTGTAAGTATACCTTATACCGGGGCCATCGGCGCAGGGTATCCAGGAACGTGCATAGATCGATTCAGACTGAGTATAAAGGAACGGATGCTTTTTACCCAAAGTCTGCTGCGGGGTCAGCCATTGCAATGCTGTAGCTTTTTCCCCGGTCTTGTAATAGATAGTTACGTTGCCGCTGTTTTCTGAAATAGGGATATTCAGCCTGCTGCCAAGATGTTCTACAAAGGCATCCAATGTGTGCTCAACCTTTGCACCGTCCACCTTAACACTATCAATCGTAAGATCATAAGTGTCTAGTTTCAGGACCTTACTCTTTGTCTTATTCTCAATCTGCCAACTGGCAAAGCCACCAATCTTTTTATTGCTAAGGTCTACATTGATATCCAGATCAAGATGCTTCATAGTTACACTATCCGCATTTGATTGGGTATGAAGATCCTTCACCGCTGTAGTCTCCTGTGTGGCAGCTTCTTCCTGTTTCTGCTCCTGTCCTGAATTACATCCGGCTAAGACGAGTATCGATAATATCCCTGGTAAACAATATTTCAGCATGCAGGCAAAATACTAAACAATCGCTTATTAAACAGTCCTCCTTTGAAGGGATAAACGCATTTAGGCTTTCATTAATTTAAAAGCATGTGTCCACTGATTTTGCAGGAAACCGGGTATACACCACAGCATGCAGAGCGGCTCAATAGCTCTCGCAGCAGGAGCCCGGCCCATGTCCCAGATATCCCAGCCAAACTGCTTCAATATTTCCTTTACCTCGTTCTTTGCATCCTCACTGTTGCCGCAGATAAACATACTGGCAGTGCCGTCCTTAAATAAAGGATTCACCATATAGGCATTGCCGACGCTATTAAAGGCCTTCACAAAGTTTGCTTCGGGGAATTTATCCTGTAATTGCTCCATTAGAGAATAGTTGATATCAGTGAAGTAAGGTAATACTCCATCTGCAGGAGGGGCGTCCTTTATGGGATTTGTGGTATCTATGACCGTTTTCCCGGACAGGTTTCCGGCGCCGGCAATGGTGATCACCTCGGCTGCCGCGCTACCCTTCGCGGCCAGCACCAGAATATCACCGAAGGCTGCTGCATCGGCAAAGCTGCCCATGTGAGCCCTATCGCCAGCCTTTCCTTTCCATTCTGCCAGCTTTGCAGTGTCCCTTGATCCCAGCATTACCTCATGACCGCTTTTCAGAAAACCATCGCCCAATACCCGAGCCACAATACCTGACCCCAGAATGCCTATCTTTTTCATAATTGCAGATTTTGCATACAAGTTAAGGACGGATACTATTAACATAAGCATAATGATCGTTATGCTTTTCCTATCAGGGCATAGAAAATATCATGTACAACAAAGGCTCCCAACAGGAAGCCTTTGCAAGTAGTTCACTAATAGAAACTTATATTTTCATCTTGCCTTTTAGTTCGGCAGGTATAGCGTCTTTATGCACCAGTATTGCAGTTGTCTTGTATTGCACATATGGCTTGGTAACATGCAGGTAGCCCTTATAGTCGTTCTTTTCGCCCCATGAGTTTTTCACAACATAGTACTCACGGCCATTCTGGTCCTTTGCGGTACCT
>DASPNB010000518.1:0-3535 GCA_035626755.1 Flavipsychrobacter sp. | reverse complement strand
TAGGACGCATCAATATATTTTTTGAATGCCTCTACCTTTTTATTGTTTGATTCCAGGCTAGTCCCTAATAAAAGCATAGACTTTATTTCCAATTCAGGATTATTGGTAAGGCTGGCATAGTAAAAAGCCTGGCTGGCACTTTCTATCGCGTCTTTAGTGTTGAAAAGGTAAAGGGCCAGCTTGCTTTTGGCGTAGTACACATTGCTAAACCATACATTGCTGCGATGCTTATTGACAAGCTCAACGAAGTTGCGGACGTAATCTTTGGCCCTGTCGGTAAAGTATTCTTCTTCCCTGTCGAAGTACCAATTGTATAATTCTACCTGTAAACTGTCGGGTGCCCTGGTATACAAGTCTCCGAGGGCCAAATCAAAAATGCTGTCCCGCCCTTCAATATCGTCTCTCAAGTCGTAGTTTTCGGCTATACGAAGGAGGATCCCGGTCTTTACTTGGGGCCGGGTAGTTTTATTATATCTGATCCAAAGTGAATCCTCGGCACTCCGGGCTTGCACCGATACGGTTAAAGCCGCAAATAAGGCTATAGTTAATATTAGTAGCCCGCGCATTTTAGTAAGCTGTGATTTTTTGATAAAATAGTTAATTTTTTTAAAAATGTGTATTATATTGGCAAATATTTATATTTCACAATCCTCTAAAAATTAATAAAATGAAAAGAATATTCGTTCTGGCCTCCCTTATGCTGATGCAATATTCCGATGCTAAAGCGCAAGCAACCCCGGTGCCTAAGCCTCCGGTACAATTGCCTTCAACGACGGCGCAAGCCTACATTAACAATTATAAGACGAATACACTTAATTTTTTTGCGCATGGGTATCTGCTGGAGATTAGTAAGGTGAAAAGCATGAGCCCGATAGCTTTGAGGGTGTATAATGGCATCCAAAATGATACTATCCAAAAAATGGTGATAGCGCCGCTAAACAACCAATTCAAGATCAATACTGCAAGTCCGTGTATGATGCAGTCTGATGAGAGGATCTGTCCCAAGTTCTGTGATATAGTGGGTGAAGAAGATGCAGCTCAAGTTTGGGGTGCCCAAGTGAGTAATACAGTTAATGCCTGTATGGAATGTCTACGTTATGAATCAGTAAACGCCCTGGTAGTATTTACTTCAACACTTGTTGCATTAGGTAACGCAGGATTTAACTACGTGCGTATCTATAACGGAATGGATGCCGGTAACAAGAGATATGTAGTGTATGTGCCTGTAGACAACACGGGCAGAGAAGTAATGCTCGCCAACCTGTTTGTAGGTGATTATAATTCGGTGCTTAGTAATTGTAAATATCCTTAACGGATAAAATATTAAGTAAAACGCCCCTTTGGTTTAGGCCAAGGGGCGTTTTTATTGACACAACAGACTATTATTTCGTTGTCATCAGGAATGGTAGGGCCATCATCGCTTTACCGTTCATGTTGCGCAGATCTTTTACCTGCCGGTAATATTCGTAGTCTTCTCCCAGTTCTTTTTTGAGTGTTGCGTTTACTGCAGCAGCACCTGCGCTGTTGCCTTTAAAGCTGCGGAGCAGGCTTTCCAGTTTATCAACAGGCTCAGGGAAAGTAACTATCTGGTAGTCTTTCAAATCAGCTTTGGCAGTAGCCGCCTGTATAGCGCGGTCCAGGTCTCCGATGCCGTCGATAAGACCGAGGCGAAGGGCATCAGTACCCGTCCACACGCGGCCCTGTGCAATGCTATCCACATCTGCTACGTTCATCCTGCGACCAGCAGCTACGCGACCCATAAATACCTGGTAGATATTGTCAACCCAGGCCTGCATTTTTTTGCTTTCATCCTCAGTAAGCGGACGGACACCGCTAGGGAAGTCGGCATAAGGCCCAGTCTTCACATCGTCGAAAGTAACACCCAGTTTGTTCTTCATCAGGTTGCTTACATTGAAGAGCATGCCGAATACACCAATACTACCTGTGATAGTGTTGGGCAGCGCGAAGATGCTATCGGCCTGGCAAGCGATGTAGTAGCCACCCGAAGCGGCAAGGTCGCCCATAGAAACGATCAACGGCTTTTTCTTTTTCAACAACTGGAGTTCGCGAAGTATTACTTCAGAAGCAAGGGCGCTACCACCCGGTGAGTTAACACGCAGTACCACAGCTTTTATCTTATCGTCGTTGGCAGCTTTGCGAATGCTCTGCACCATCGTTTCGGAGGCGATGGTGTAATCGTCATTTTGTTCGCCATCTACTATACTGCCTTCGGCAAAGATCACCGCGATCTTTTTTTCATTTGCTTTGCGTTTGCCTTTTGTTGCCTGAACGTAGTCATCTAGCTGTGCATATTTAATGTCTTTGGCGGTCTTAGCATCTGTCTTGCTCATGATTCGGCTTTCCACCTGGTCCCAATACAGGAGACCATCTACCAACCTGTTGTTTACAGCATCTGCGGGGAATTGAATCGCACCGGTATTGGCGAGGTTATTAAGTGTAGCGGTATCGAGCTTTGTGTGCTCTGAAGCAGCAGCCAGGAATTGTGACCAAAAACCTTTCTGGAACTCGGCAATCTGCAGGCGGTTAGGCTCGCTCATCTTATCAGTACGGAAAGGTTCCGTAGCGCTTTTGAACTTACCGGCATAAAATATCTCGGGTTGAATTTCCAGTTTGTCTAGCGTACCCTTAAAGAAAGCAAGCACGGTGGCCATACCCTTAAGTTCTATATCACCGACAGGATTGAGATAAACACTATCTGCAACAGAACCTACGAAGTAAGCTCCCTGCGAAATATTTTCGCCATAAGCATAAACAAATTTCTTGCTGCGCTTGAAGTCGGCAATAGCCATACGCAGTTGCTGCATAGTAGCCCAGCCATTGCGAGAGGGACTCAGCTTTATGAGTATGCCCTTTATCTTATCATCCGTTTTGGCGTGTGCAATTGCTTTCATGGCATCGTACAGGCCGGCAGAATAGGCGTTTTCACCGCTGAAGGCGGCCAGGGAATTCTTTTCGCCCAATTCATGCATGCGCTTATCGAGGTCGATAACCAGCACGGAGTTTTTGGCAATGGGTTTACCCACACCGCTTCCGCCACCTTCCGCAGCTTCGGATACCATGCTTACAGCCATACCGATGAGCAAACCGAAAGTAATGACCCCTGTAACGATGATCGCCAGCAGGGAGGCGAAGAACATTTTAAAGAATTGTTTCATCTGTATTTCCGTGTTTTTTAGTACAACAACCACAAATATACGAGGGTAAGCAAGAAGTATGGAATGAGTTATCGGTGAAGCTGGGGGAAAATGTAGGTGAATGTGCCTAGATTGCAGATTGACAATTGAATATCGAAGATTGAGAATGGGATATTGCAGATTATGATTGCATATTTATTATTAGGCAGTAATGAGGGAGACAGGCAGCTATGGCTAGATAGAGCTATGGTGCAGATAGAGGCGAACTGCGGTCCTATATTGAAGCGGTCAGCTGTGTACACAACGGCGGCATGGGGAGTGGAAGATCAGCCGGATTTCCTGAACATGGCTATAGCTGTGGATACAACATTGCCGCCAAG
>DASPNB010000517.1:0-10495 GCA_035626755.1 Flavipsychrobacter sp. | reverse complement strand
GCAGCTCCTGTGTCCAAACAAGGAAAGCCGGTCTCACGACCGGGCTATTCCTGCTTAAGCAGGAAGCCTGCCGCAACCAGGCTTAATTAAGTTTTGTCCCCCGGAATTTATCCGCCTCTCGGCGGGAGGGGGTAGGGGCCTATTTACGCAGCCAGTGAACCGCCCCACTCAACATTCCCTACCAACCGCTCAAACAATTTCAGAAATTCAACCAATTCCAAAAATTCCGGTTCAGACAAACATTCACTACCAACCGTTCAAACAATTCCAAAAAATCAACCAATTCCAAAAATTCCGGTTCAGACAAACATTCATTACCAACCGTTCAAACAATTTCAGAAATTCAACCAATTCCAAAAATTCCGGTTCAGACAAACATTCATTACCAACCGTTTAAACAATTTCAGAAATTCAACCAATTCCAAAAATTCCGGTTCAGACAAACTGCCACCACATTTTTAAACGTTCCTTCCAAAAAACTTGAAGAAAATTGTAAAAAAGTTACCCACAAAAAAACCAATGGAAGTAAAATGGAACTAATCCCTTCGTAACTTTACGTCACCGGGTTACCATAAACCTAAAAATCCCGGTTCTAAAATGTACAAAGCAAATCACGAGCGCTACAAGCTCGCCGAGCAACTCTATTGCTACGCAGACAAATCAATTCCGGACATCGCAGAGCTCACAGGCATCCCGCTAAGAACGCTTTACAAGCGCGCTCAGGACTACAAATGGACAACCCTGCGCCGCGCCTCCAAACGCTCACCAGCCATACTCTGCGAAGAAATGTACCGCGAGCTATCCGACCTTACGGCCTCTATCAACTCTCGGCCCGAAGGGCAGCGCATACCCACACCACAGGAGGCCAACCTTCGTTCCAAGATCCTCGCCTCTATAAAGGCAATCAAAAAGTTCCCAACTCATGCCGAGGCCGCGATGGTAATGCAAGGCTTCATCCGCTACGTTAGTGCGGCTTCACCTCAATTCAAGATGATCATAGAACACGTAGAAAATTTCCTGGGCCATCGCGATTGTTATGGCTACGCATCCTTCCAGCCCGAGCACGGCGAAGACCTCAATATGCTCACCATGGAAGAACGCTCCGGCGATTGCCCATATATGGAGTACGACATGACCTACACCCCTCCCGACGAGGAGATACTTGCTGCCGCAGCAGCCTTGGAAGGCCAGGCCCAATCTGAAAAAGAACCGGATAGCAGCTATAATGGCACCGGTAAGTTATACTTCGATCCCTCGTCACTCGGCACATTCAATCCCGATTTTGCAACTGCCAATCCTGCAAAATCCGCTCCCACAGCGGCTTCCGGCTCTGCATAGCTGTTAATCAAGTCGGCACCACGCTGCACCAACCTTGCACAAGCTTGCACACATTGTGCGCAAGTCTGCACAAACGATGCACAAGCGTGCACAGACAATACACATCCCTGCACGAGACAGTGCGACAGTTGATAACTCGTTTAAATAGGCTTTGGCTCCTCCTGGGAGGGCTAGGGGTGGTATATGCAAGCACACCCCTTGCTTTGTGGATATATTTTCCCAATTGTTCAGGTTCTAAGTATTTGATAATCAGTATTTATCAGTAAAACCCGTTCAAAATGGCTCAGGCAACAGATTTGTATCATCTCTACCTGGACGAACTATTGAGAAATGGGTACGGATCAGGGTTTATCGAAGAATTGTCGGCTGTTTATCCTCTGGATAGCAATGTCCCTCACCACCGCCTGTACTGGCGACAGGCCCGACGTGTATAAAAGCCCGCCCGGCTACGATTTCGCCCATCCCACCATCATCAAGCTTCCCTTTGAGCTCGATGAAGTCTCCGGCATTGCCTTCTATCCCACCGATACCAGCCTGCTCATGCAGGTAGATGAAACGGGCAATATATATAAGATGAAGCTCTCCAACACTTCACGCATAATGAAGTGGAAGATCGCCGAGGCCCGCGACTACGAGGACATCGTCCTGCTCGACAGCACTTTCTACCTCTTGGGCAGCCGCGGCGACATCACCGTCACCAGTTTCATAGCTGAAAACTCTGTAGACACCCGCGATTATCCCTTCCCCGAGGCTGGCAATGAGTTCGAGATCCTTTTCTACGATCCCAATCTCGGCAAGCTCGTACTCATATGTAAGGACTGCTCTGAAGATGGCAAGAAGAGCACCACAGGCTATGCCTTCGATCCGGTAAGTAAGCAGTTCATACCCAACACTCTATCCATCAATGTAAAGAAGATAAACAAGCTGGCAGACAAGAATATCGGCCGCTTCAAGCCTTCTGCTGCGGCTATTCATCCGGTAACAGGCAGCCTTTATATCGTTTCCGCTACGGATAAATTGCTTGTAATAACAGATCTCCAGGGCGAGCCCAAGGCGGCCTACGAGCTCAACCCGGCGCTGTTTAAGCAGCCGGAGGGTTTAACATTTTCACCATCGGGAACATTAATAATAACAAACGAAGCCGCAGATATAGGTATGGCTGATGTATTGATCTTCAGGGCGAATAAACAAGGAAAGAGTAATGAAAAATAGTACGCTGGTATTGGCTTTAATGGTTGTTTTTAATTGCTGTTTTGCGCAGACTGATAGCGTAGACCAGCGCATAGTGTTATTGGGTGATGCAGGGGCCTTAGTAGACGGCAAAACGCCCGTTCTGACAGCGGTTAAACGCCTTGTTCCGCTGAAAAAGAATACCACTGTTATTTTCCTTGGCGATAATATTTACTCCCACGGCCTCCCCGATGATGCCTATAAAACATACACCCAGTTCAGGAGTGTGCTCGACACCCAGATCGCTTTGATCAACGGTACGGAAGCGAAAGCATATATGATACCAGGTAATCACGACTGGAATAATGGTCGCGCAAATGGCTACCAGGCTATCCTAAGGGAAGGGCGCTATGTCGACTATCAATCCAACAAAAATTTTGAATTCTACCCGAAGGGTGGCTGCCCCGGTCCGGTGGACCTCCCTGTGGGCAACAATATTCGGCTGATGCTGATGGATACTCAGTGGTGGCTCCACAATGGCGACAAGCCGGGGATCGAATCGGATTGCCCGCAGAAGACCAAAGATGAGGTATTGGGTGAGATAGAGGAGATATTAGAAGACAATCCCGACAAGCTTATCATTTTCGCGGCCCACCATCCTTTCCGCAGCACGGGGAATCACTCGGGCTACTTTACGTTGAAGCAACACTTATTCCCTTTTACAGACATGCGGGGTATGAAGAACTTCTATCTGCCTTTGCCGATTCTTGGTTCAATTTATCCCATAAGCCGCGGGGTATTCGGCAGTCCTCAAGACCTTAAGCACCCTAATTACGCCAACATGATCGCGGATATAGACGGCGTGTTAAAAAGGCATCCGTATGTATTGCATGTAGGCGGCCACGAGCATACAATGGCTTTATATAATGATAGTAATTACCACTACATCCTTACCGGCAACGCCTGCAAGACGACCCGTGTTGAGAAAAGCAAAAAGGTAAAGTACGGCGCGCAGGAACTAGGTTTTGTGCTGGTCGAAGTGATGAAAAACAAAACAGTTCGTTCCACATTTTACGAGGTGGAAACCGAAGATTCGGTGCGGATAGGCTATAGCGACATTATAATCGATTTTTCAAAGTCACCGGTGATTGCTCCTGACACGGTAACCGTGCATGAGTACAAGTACCTGGATAGCGTTGCAATTCCCACTAATGAAAATTACACGCGAAAGACCCGAATGCAGGCCTGGATGATAGGTAATAACTACCGCAACGAGTGGGCAACTCCCGTGAAGCTTAAAGTGTTTAACGTACGGAAAGAGAATGGCGGGTTCAAAATAGAGGGAATTGGTGGAGGACACCAGAGCAAATCCCTGCAACTGCTGGACAGCAAAGGGGTGAAGTGGAACCTGCGCACCGTGAACAAAAATATGGAGCTGGTTGTTCCTCCTAATGTAAGGGGTACTTTTGCCCAGGATGTTGTCCAAAATATGGTGTCGGCATCCCATCCTTATGCTGCCTTGGCTATTCCGCCCCTGGCAAAGGCCCTGGCATTACCCACCCCCGAACCCGAGTATTTTGTAGTTCCCGATGACCGTGCTTTGGGCAGGTATAGGCCGGCTTTCGCAAACACCGTTTGCATGTTGGAAAAAGCTGAACCGGCGCTGGGAAAAGATGAGGTGAAGAGCACCTTTAAGATGATAGATGATGTAGGTGAGGACAATAAAAATACTGTTGACCAGAAAATGTATCTAAAGGCGAGGTTGCTTGATTTCCTGATAGCCGATTTTGACCGTCATGATGGGCAGTGGAAGTGGGGGATAAAGGATACAGGCAGGGGAAAGACTTTCTATCCTATTCCACGAGATCGCGACCAGGCGTTATTTTACTCAGACGGTATTTTACTTAATAGTGTTAACCGGTACAGGCTCAGGTATATGCAGGGCCTGAAATATAATCTGCCCAAGATGCGTTGGATAGGCCTGGTATCTAACGATATTGACGGTCGCTTCCTCAGTGAACTGGATCGAAATGATTGGAACGAGGTACTGGCGGAATTCTCGGCTAAAATGACAGATTCGCTTATAGGTAGCTCGGTTCGCAAATTCCCTCCTGAGATATACGCACTCAGCGGGGATACCATTATAGCGAAGCTTAAAAGCCGGCGCGATCTTCTGCCAACGGAGGTCTTTGAGTATTATGATCACCTTGCACGCTATGTGAATGTTATGGGTAGTAACCAGGCAGAATTTTTTCATGTGAGTAACGGAGGTGAGGGCGCCGTAAAAGTTGATGTATTTGCGAAGGATGAAAAAGGTGGCAAACAGCATCTCATGTACTCCCGTGTCTTCCGGCCTCGTGAAACCAGGGAAATTCGACTCTACGGGCTTAATGCAAGTGATTTCTTTTACGTGGAGGAGGACGTGAAATCGAAGATCAACTTGTACATGATTGGTGGTAAGGGAGATGATGTTTTCGAAGTGAAAGGTGACCTGCGAAACAAGGTGTACGATATAAAGGACTCTCTGAACTTCATAGCTGCAAGAAACCGAACGGTAGACATGCGTTCCAATAGCCCTGAGGTGAATGCATACGATCCCAAGGAAAATAACTACGATGATTTCGACTTCCCGGTTGTCCGTCTCGACTATAACATCGAAGATGGGCTTTTTGGAGGTTTAGGCATAGCCAGCAAGACCTATGCATTCAGAAAGCTACCATTTTCAACCTACCAACAGCTAACGGCTGTCTTCGCTTTCCTGCATAATGCCTATAAAATAAATTATGACGGTGAGTTCAATAACCTCTACCGTAAATACGACCTGGTGTTAAAAGGACAATATACTGATCCCGTATTGAATAACTTTTTTGGCTTTGGTAACAATACGGAAAAAGATCCCGGCATGCCACTTTACTACTACAGGGTGCGATACAATTTTTTCGATGCCAGGGCAATGATCCGTAAAAGGTTGTTCCAGGATAAGCTAAGCATATCCGCAGGCCCGGCTTACAATCTATACTACAGTGATTTCACAGACAACAGGCGTCGCATTTTGGAGCGTCCCCGGTTGTGGGGCCTTGATTCTGCAGACATTTATGACAGCAAATCCTACCTGGGAGGTAAAGTATCCGTAACTGTTAATAACCTGAATAATATTTATTTTCCTACACGAGGTGTTAATTGGACCACGGAGTTCCAGGCTCTTGCAGGAATGAATGGTAACTCCCGGCCGATTACCTCTCTGCAGTCGGACATGACGGTGTATGCAAGTCTCACAGATCCGGCGAGCTTTGTGGCCGTGCTTCACCTGGGCGGTGGTAAAATATTCAGCAAGAACTTTGAATATTTCCAGGCGATGAACCTCGGAGCCAACAATTATCTGCGTGGCTTCCGCAAAAACAGGTTTCATGGATCTTCAATGCTGTATGGAAGCCTGGAGTTGAGGATCAAGTTGCTCAACCTTCAGTCTTATATCATCCCCGGTGATCTGGGTGTGGTTGTTTTTAACGATGTGGGTCGTGTATGGATGCCCAATGAGAGTTCACGCAGGTGGCATTATGCCTATGGCGGGGGGCTTTACTTTGTTCCGTTCCGCACTGTGCTGATATCTGCGGTGACCGGCCTGTCCAAGGAAGATCTTTTATTCAATTTTAGTATAGGTTCCAGAATCAACGTAACATTTTAATGCTTTTTTATGAGCGACAATAGTATTTACAAACGGATTGCAGACCATGTAGCGGATATGTACGAAAAGTACCCCCAGCCGAACCTGGTCTATCATAACCTGGCGCACACACAAAAAGTGGTGGCCAGGGCTGAAGAGATATCCGCGCACTATCAGCTCTCCGATAGCGATATGCTGGTCATATACCTTGCAGCATGGTTTCATGATACCGGGCACCTCTTTACAGAGATATCTATGCACGAACAAAAAAGTGTGGAGCTGGCGACTGAGTTTATGAAGCAGGAAGGCCTTGATGAGGCAACCATAGAAAAAGTAGCCGCTTGTATCCATGCCACGGCTTTTCCCAATAAGCCGGTAGGGCTGTTACAGGAAATAATGTGCGATGCTGATACTTATCATTTTGGAACGGATGATTTTAGAAAGACTAACCGCCAGATAAAAAAGGAGTTGGAGTTGCGTAACTATACCACACCTCTCCTGGAATGGAAAAAAAATACGCTCGGCATGCTGGAGGATCATGTTTACTACACATCGTATTGTAAGGTATTGCTTGAGGAGGGTAAACAAAAGAATATGGAGAGACTTAGGAAAAAGTACCTTAAGGAATCTACTTCCAATGTTCGAAATGATATCTTCGATCAGAACGATAGGAAATCTAAACAGCAGACGTCCCTGATAAATCGTGGTATACAAACTACCATGCGCCTTGCTTCTCAAAACCACCTGGAGCTGAGCGAGTTGGCTGATAGAAAAGCGAACATTCTCATTTCGGTAAATGCAATTATGATTTCCATTATCCTCAGTGTGCTGATCAGGAAGCTGGATGCGGAGCCGATCTTTACTGTCCCGGCAATACTTTTCCTGTTCTTTACCCTGGCCACTATAATAGTAGCTATCCTCGCCACCCGCCCCGTAATTACAGAAGGACGGTTTACCCGGGAGGATGTATTGAACAAAAAGACGAATCTGCTCTTTTTCGGTAATTTTTACAAATCTACCCTTGACGATTATGAGTGGGCCATGGCTACCATGATGACAGACCGTAACTATCTCTACGGTATGCTGATAAAAGACATTCACCAGCTGGGCGTAGTGCTGGCGCGAAAATACACGTTGGTACGCTGGGCGTACAATATATTCATGGTAGGCTTGATAGCGTCTGTGATTGCTTTTACTATAGCTGCAATGATGAATACACAGCATCCCGCAACAATAAATAATGCGACAGGAACACCGCTATAAAGAGGGGACATATTATAACCGAGACCTTAGCTGGCTTCAGTTTAACTATAGGGTACTATTGGAAGCTGCAGACGAAACTGTGCCCTTATATGAGCGCTTGAAATTTCTGTCGATATTTTCTTCCAATATGGACGAGTTTTTCCGTGTTCGATACCCTGTTGTAACTGCTATATCAGAAATGGGCCCTAAAGTTCGCAGAAAGATAGAGCCAGGTTCTAAAAAGGTATTAGAACAGATACAGGAGGAAGTAGAAGGCCAGTTGAGAGACTATGGAGAAATATTAACCCAACAGCTTTTGCCTGCGTTAAAAGCGGAGAACATTCACGTCTACTACAATGAAAAAATAAGATCAGAACATGTTAATGAGGTCAGGGAGTATTTTCTCTCAAGGGTACTTTCGTTTATTCAGCCCATATTCCTGGAAGAAGAAGGTGAAAGGGATTTTATACCGGAAAACGGGAAACTCTATTTCATCGTTTCTCTCAGAACTGACAAAGATACCTACCTGAAGTATGCTATCGTAAACATTCCTTCGGATAAGATAGATCGTTTTTATTGTCCTAAGCCGATAGACGGTGTGAACTATGTCTTGTTTCTCGACGATATTATAAGGGAGAATATCAACTACATATTTCCCGGCTTTGAGGTAGGAGGTGTGTATACGATTAAATTGAACCGGGACGCCGATCTTGAGATTGATGATGATTACAGCATGGATGTCATCAGGAAAATAGAGCGACAGTTAAAAAAAAGAGAGAACGGTCCGCCCTCACGTTTTCTGTATGAGGAAGGGATGCCGAAGAATATCCAGCTTTTCCTGACTTCTATATTTGGGATCAGCCACGACGAAGTCTTTTCCGGTGGCCGCTATCATAACCTGAAAGATCTTGCAAAGTTTCCTTCATTCGGAAAACAGTTGTACTATGATGATTGGCCCGGCATATCTTTGCCCTTGTTTTACAATGGTGGCGATATATTTAAGGCCGTCAGGGGGAAAGACATACTTATTCACTTGCCCTATCATTCTTACGACCCTATCCTGGCTTTTTTCAACCAGGCCGCTATAGATCCGGAGGTGGAAGAAATATACATTACTTTATACAGGATAGCGTCTGAGTCGCTAATAGCCAATGCGCTTATCAGTGCGGCAAGGAATGGTAAGAAGGTCACAGTTTTTATTGAGCTTAAGGCGCGGTTTGATGAAGAGAATAACC
Organism: Flavipsychrobacter sp.; assembly: GCA_035626755.1. Lineage (GTDB taxonomy): Bacteria > Bacteroidota > Bacteroidia > Chitinophagales > Chitinophagaceae > MKUN01. Next base: position 1,846 of record DASPNB010000517.1, on the reverse strand, counting down.
TTGCCTGGAGCAAGAAGATGAATGAAGCGGGTATACAGATAATATATGGCATTCCGGATATAAAGGTTCATGCCAAGACAGCCTTGGTAACCCGAAAGAATGATTCCGGAAAGCATGCTTATGCTGTTCTAAGCACAGGCAATTTTAACGAACTGACCGCGCGCTACTATGCGGATCACGTATTGTTTACTTCTAACAGGCATATTACAACCGAGCTGTTCATACTTTTTCATTTCCTGCAAAAGAAATTATCGTCCAGGCAAGACGAACAGTTAACTTTTGAGACGCTCTATGTTTCGCGATTCAATCTTATAGAGCGCTTTGAAGAACATATAAATAAGGAGATAAAGAAGGCCAAGCGGGGTAATGGGGGCAGGATAAGAATAAAGGTAAACAACCTGGAGGAGCCGTATATGATTGACCTGTTACGTAAAGCGGCGAAGGCAGGAGTAAAGGTGGATGTGATGGCCCGCAGCATTTGCTGTCTGATCCCGGAAAATGAAAATGCCACGGTTAAACGCCTGGTAGATAGATACCTGGAGCATTCGCGCTTGTTCATTTTTGGTGAAAATGATGATGCCATAGTTGTGATAGGCTCGGCAGACCTGATGACCCGTAATCTCCGGCATAGGGTGGAGGTTTGCTTTCCTATATTGGACATTTCCTGCAAAACCGAATTGCTTAACTACTTTGACCTGCAATGGCAGGATCACGAAAAGGTTGTGATAATTAATGGTGATATGGAACAGCACAGGATTTCAGCGGGACAGGGGGGGCTCCCCGCCGCACAACATTCCATTTATCAGTATCTCAGGGGGCGGATATGAATCTATTCCACAAGGTAGAAAATGGGTTGTCTGTTATGGAGCGCTTTCGCTACCAATGGGTGTTCTATGTTGCCATTGCGTGGGCTGTTCTTGATGCAGGTAGCTGGACTTTTTATATGTTCTTTGAAAAGCAGCACACAGAAGAATACGTCTTCTTACGGTTCTCCTGGCCCGCTGTAGTACTGCGAGCCGCGATCGTTTTGATAGTTAGTATACCCATGGGCTACTTTTTACTATTTGCGCTTAAAGAGAGATTGAGGCGCCTTCCTCTATTTCTCAACCTTGTGGTGAAGCTGGTAGTGCTTGTAGCGGCTTTTTCCCTGCTCAATATTATTCTGCATTATACCTACTCACTACTGATACTGCGCAGGGATAACGACTTCTTTTACCAGGCGTATTTTTTAAGAACTTTTGGTTGGCTTTGGATCATACAACATTGCATTAGCTGGTTGGTTACTTTTATTCTAACTCAGCTGATCATTGAGGCTTACGAAAAATACTCACCTGGTGTTTTTATAGGGACGATATTTGGCAGGTATTTCAATCCCCGTGACGAAAAGCGGATCGTCATGTTCCTGGACCTTAAAGACTCAACTCCCATAGCAGAACAGCTAGGTCATAGTGATTATTTCAAGTTTCTTCGCGACTTCATATACTATGTGTCTACTGCAATACTTGAGTATAATGGCCGCATTTACCAGTATGTAGGGGATGAAGTTGTTGTTTCCTGGTCTTTCAGTAAGAAAAACGTTATTCTTTGCCTGAAGGCGATAATCGCGGCCAGGAAGGTGTTGCAACACCACAGCGAAGAGTTCAGGCGTACCTACAAGGTTATCCCGGAATTTAAGCTAGGTATACATGTAGGCCAGGTTACTATTGGTGAGGTTGGGGCAATAAAAAAGGAGCTGGCTATGAGCGGTGATACCATGAACACTGCGGCCCGCATACGCACTGCCTGCAATGAGCTTAACCAGAAATTTATTGTTTCGAAAGACTTCCTGGAATTGATAGACCTTAAG
>DASPNB010000516.1:0-5406 GCA_035626755.1 Flavipsychrobacter sp. | reverse complement strand
CATTCGCAGACACGGCCCTCGGCACCTTGCAATGGCAGGGACAAGGCAATGGGTTGAAGGTGATCTGCGATAGCGCCGCCTCGGGCGGCCCCAGTGGCAAGAGAATTGGCGCGATAGGCGAAGTGCTTACCTTGGCAGACTCTTCATATGACGTTGTACTGAATGTTACTAACAACGATGCAGGCTGGCTGCGTGCCGATGCTTTTGATATGAGCGGAGGATCACCAAGGTTGCTGGCCAGTCAGGATATGCCTGTCAGCGGTACATATACCCTCAGCTTTACTGCCGAAAGCCCGGCCACTCACGTAGCTGTCATCTCCTCAAAAGATACTTCTGACTTTACTATCAACTGGGCATCTATGGCCAAATTCGTAACCCAGCCTATTAATGTGCCGTTTAATTCGGTAGGTGTCCCATCAAAGTACAGATTTGGATATGATACACAAGAGCGCATTGATGAAGTAGCCGGTGTGGGCAATCACTACACAGCATTATATTGGGAGTATGATCCGAGGGACGTGAAAAGATGGAATGTAGATCCTGTGAGCATCCCAGGATTTGGTGGCTACGCAGTTTTTAACAGTAATCCTATCATATTTGTTGATCCCCTAGGTGATTACTCGAAAGTTGGAGCATGGTGGAGAAACTCTGTAAACGGTGGGCGCGGTATTTCGTATTCACAGGTTACCGGAGAATGGGGTTATGAAAAAGGCGTGGACGGCGGTGTCTCGTTTAGAGATGGTTTGACAGCATTAGAGCGCAAAGCAAAAGTTGACAAATTCAAAGAAACTCACACTTACACAGAAAAATTTGGATGGATTGAGGTTGCGACCATGAAAGTTTTCGAGCCAGATTTATTCTACAAATGGGGCTCGTCAAAAAATTTCTTTAGCAAAACGACATATGATTTGGCCAACGGCATCTATCAGCTACCCCAGCTTGCAACGCAGTCTATAAATGGAGGTTTTTACAATCTTGACGGCACTTCTGCCATTAGAGGCAGCAAAGAACATTTAAGCAATTTTTATAACGGTGCGATGTTCTTTATGCCATCTGGAGAAGCTTCTATTGGGCTAGCCTATATGAAAAAGGTTAATGCCGCTCAATTCTCTCATATCTTTAAAGGGACAACTATAAGCTCAGCGTCGCCTGCCATGCGAGGTACATTAAATAGGGTTTTTAACAAGTACCTTATTTTCAACTGGAACGATTGGGTGCCGACAGGTTCAATTGTCAATGACGGTTTAGGAATTGTGGAGTTTGCAAATGAAGAAAAAGAGAATAAATAGCGGTTATGCAGAGTATTTTTCAGATTATCGTGGGCCGATTTATAGGCCGCTTTATAGGGCTTAACATTCGATATTTGTTCTTCAAATTATTTGGCAAAAAAGTTTCGTATGAGGAACTGCGAACGCCCATTATTAATAGAAACAATGACTACGACGCGAAAGGACTGCAACAAGATATATATAATGCCTTGGTGGGCGCCTTAGTAATTCTGATTACAATATTGATACTTAAGATAATAGTTTAGCTAATAAAAAAAGTGGAAAAGGCGTGAAGGTGAATTGGAAGATAGTTGTGATAGTATTTGTTGTGCTGATATTTGCAGGAATATATTCTTACCGCAAGATAGAATATAAACGAAATAATGGAGTATATACTTTAGGGGAAATAACTAGCGTACATTTAGCAAGGAATGGGTGGAAAATACATGTAAATTATCGATTTTCACGACGGGAATTTTCTATTTATACTATCGTATTTTTTGAAGGATTTTCTCCACGCAATATTGGTAGAAGGTATTTTGTCAAGATACTGCCAGAAAACCCTGGCGATGGACTAATCTTGGTGCCTGGGGTTGAAGTCCCCGACAGTGTTCAGTTGGCACCTGATAATGGTTGGAGCGAAGATTGGATGAAAGAACATTTCCCAAAGGCTGTTGAGTATGTATACGACACGCGATAGCGAGTAAGGCAGAGAAATTTTTCCTGCTGCTCTCACCAATTCGCGTCAGCTTATACAATCATTACTCACCAAGTGGAGGTGAGAAGATAATTTCCCCTCATCTGGTTTAAGTTTCTAACTTAGATCAGGAACGGATGAAGGACTGTGTCCGGCGATAGTGAGCTCAAAGCTAAGAATCGGTTATTAGATGATGGAGACAGCGAAATCAAGTCTATAACCTCTGCATACAAAATCTTATCTTAGATACAACACAAACATCACATGAAGGCTCTACAGAGTGAGAATATTGTGAATTTGATTCTATTAACTGGCCTTACTAACATCTGAATAAAATGCGAATACTACTACTTATTGCTATTGTACTCAACACCACGGCAATTCGGGCTCAGCCTTCCGCTGTAACTCTGAGCGAACCGTTTCCGGAAATTAGCCAGGAAGGGTGCAGAATTATCCTTGCGGATAACGGCTTTACTTTTTTTCTGCAAATAGCCAGAGACAGCATCAATGTCAGGTCCTACAAGAGAGAACGTACCCCCCTAGGTAGCAATGCTATTGATAAAAAGTCGCTCGGCCTCAGCCGCGTGGCATTCATGGAAGTTATCGGTATGGGAGATGAGCTTCTTCTCTTTATACAGAATGAAGGAAAATTAAACCGTGTGCATGTAGACGCCAGCACATGTGCAATCAGCAGTCAATCAATAATTGACTCAGACGCATATGCATGTCACGTAGAAAAGTCTCTATTCGGAGACTATTATTTTGTTTCTTCAGTAAGCGCGGTAGGAAAAGTTAACTACCGTCTTTTTTCGGCAGACCACAAAGAAGTTTCACTTGCTACGCACACTTCGTCTGAAGATTACAGCCTTACTAAGGACATCGGCGCTTATTTGCATAACGACGTCTTGATAGTAGCTTCATATGGCAACCGGAAAAACTCTGACAAAGGCTTACTGATCGTTTCGAAATTGAAAGCAGGTGACACAAAATTCTCTGTAGCCATGGCCGACTGTGAGCAAGATCTTTTCCATGCTATGCCCAACATTGGGTATAACCCCGGAAACGGGAAGTTGTACTTTCTCACTGTAAGCCAGGGAAGTTCGCACACGAAAAAACGGATGAACACCAAAAAAACTACTACAGACTTCACTGCATACCTTAGCGTTTTTGACCCTGCAAATCAGGGTAGCGTCAAAACCATCGTTGTTGAAAATACAAAGGCCAACGACCATTTGAGGCGACAGCCGGGACAGAAAGACGACCTCGTGGCCGTTCCGAAGGAAATGGTTGTCAATGAGGACAATTCTGTCGTGGTCATATCGGAAGAGGTGATACAGGAAACCATCGATGGACAAAACATGAATGTAAACCAGGTTGGGTATGCGCATGGTCCCCACTATCGATACCCCTCGGCGAACAGCCAGAGGCTGCGCCTGAACAACATAGCTATTACAACCTTCAATGACGCAGGTGATGAAATATCGGGCCAGGTTGTACCCAAAGCCCAGTTGCTTGATGTGAAAGAGCGGCACATGCCATATTCAAGCAAGGTAATTCATCAGCCTATCGAATTTTACTCGTATAAATATCTCAGCACCGAAAAAGGGCATTATGTCATTTTCAATGACTTTGAAGAAAACCTGGAGAATTACGGAAAGAAAAAGGTGAATGTAGTAGACCAGGTATCAAACACGAACACCGTATGTCACGATTTGAAACAAAAGAAACAATACTTACTTTACGGTACTTCGGGAGGCAAATTTACTTTTACTGACATAACGACGATCGCCTTCTCAAAAAAGAGCAAAACATATGCAGCTCTGGTAACCCAAAGGGAAAGACGCAACAAAGTATCCAGGATAGCATGGGTAGTACTTGAGTAAAAGGTGTCGCACCGAAGAATCTAGGCAATTTGAATTCAGTTGCCTCAATTGTGCTTCAAACGAGGAATTGAAGGCGTATAGTATTGAGTTTAATTGATGGCTATCTAGCAGCCTGATAGCAACGGACTAAGCTATTCCGATGACGTGCTAGACCCCTAAGCGCTAGGGATATTTCTGCAGCGGCACTTATACGTGCAGCTTACTATTGCCAATCGTCAGGTTTCCTTTGGCTGCGATAAGCTTTACGAAGACTAGTGGGCATCTAATGAAGTTGAATGATCCCAAGACGAACTGCAAACAATGCCAAACTTGCCCGGCTATTAACGTGAAATTTTCTAAAGAGGCTGTCTCTTGTAACTTCTACGGTTCTCGTTGATAGTTTTATTTCTTTACCTATTTCTGCGTAAGATAAATCCGTACAGATATGCAGTAGTAATTGTTCCTCCCGAGCTGTAAGTTCAGGAATCTGATGTCTATGCTGAATAATCGATTGAAAAAGTTTGTTAGATAGTAGATCAGAATGGTACGCTCGGTTTTCATAAATTGTATCAAGCGCTTTTTTAAGCTGGGTACTATTATCGCCCTTTAATAGATAGCCACAAGCACCGTTGTTGATCATTTTTAATACACAGTATTCATTCTCAAGCATAGAAAGTGCCATGCATCTTATTGTGGGCCATTTCTTTTGTATTTCCGCTACTGTATCATATCCATTCATCACAGGCATGCCGATATCAATGATACATATTTCGGGAAGCTCGCCGGTATTTTGTATCTGATCTAAGAGGTCTTTGCCATTAATGGCACGAATTACAACAGTGTAGTTATCGAAACTTTCAATGAGGGCAGCGAGTCCGGCAACGACAAGCGCGTGATCATCCGCAATTGCTACAGGTATTTTCTTCATAAAATGTGAGTTTAGGTTCCTAAAGGGTTGATAATGAAGATAGGGATTAATACCAAGAATTAATAATTACCCCAAAGTGACTTATGGTTAAAAATGGAAAACGAACCTGTTTTTTCACCATTGTTTTGGGCATTTATATTTGCAAAATTTGTAGAGTAACTCAAATTGGTGAGTCTGCCGGAAATTGAACTAGCAGGAGGAATGAGGCACTACTGGTAAAGCGTTACACCGAACCTGATTTTTAACTATTAAACATACGCTTTATGAAAAAACAACGAATCCTTACCCTTTGTGGTATTGTGTGGGCGCTTTGTTTTAGCCTTCTGGCCCGAGGGCAGACACCAATCACTATCTCAGGTCCTGACACGATGTGTAAGGACAACATCGGGACTTATAGCATCAATATGAGTTCCAACATTACGTATACCTGGAGCGTCACCGTTGCTGGTTCAATTATTAGCACAACTACTGTGGGAAGCGTTCAAAGCTCGGATATCTTGTGGACAGGGGTAGGGCCGGCTGTTATTACCGTTCTTGGATATAATTCGGGATCTGTCCTGGTACAGTCGGGTACGAAGAATGTCTATGTAGTCAGCCCGCCTAATATCTTTTTAACAAGTAATGCGCAGGTTGCCTGTACAGAGTTGGATT
>DASPNB010000515.1:0-4791 GCA_035626755.1 Flavipsychrobacter sp. | reverse complement strand
TATTTCCCTTACTACGATATTTATTTCCGAAGACATTATTTAAGTTCAAGTTCCGTAGTTGTATTGCTCTCAACGGCAAACTTTATTACTTTCTCACGTGTATTTGGACCAGTGATGAACCGGGCTTCGTAAGGTCCGGGTTTTAATTCTATTTGTTGCTCATCCAATTTCCCGGTAATTTCCAAGTCCATAAATTTGACATATTTGTCGCCTAAAGGTGCGTAAAAGCTCACAACATTCATAGGGGTTATATTGGTGATCTGAATATATCCCGGCTCGTTCAGGGTTATAGTTTTGGTAGAGTTCATATCTAAGTCTATGTAGAAATGAGACAAGGGCTTTGTGTTTACAGTTACATGATAGCTGCCCGGCTCATATACCAGGTCAATATCACAAGGCTGATCTCTATCGATGCCGCCGGAGCGCTGTGCAACGCGGGCTATATATTCAGAAACGGGCCGATTAGGGTTGTTTTTATATTCAAAGTGCAATGAGCCGTTAGAAACTGTTATTATTACTTTGTTTGTCTTATTGGCGGTAATCGTAACGTTTTTGGCGGTACTATTTGCCCTGCCATCTATCATAAAATGGTATTTACCGGCCGGCAGTTTCTGGGGATCGGGCTTGTTGTGACCGTTTACTGTGCGATAGAACTTGTGAACAGTGTTACCTAACACTACATCCTTAACTAATATCTGCGGTGTGGTAGAGTAGAATCTTCCCTTACCATTCGTGAAGTACACTTCTACGGTTGTTTCATCTGCGTCCTCGGTTTCAACATTGTAAGTGATCTCCGCAGGTTTTTCTGATTTCACTATTGCCGGCTTGGTGGCAGGTTTTACTTTGGGGGTAGCGGCAGTAGGTTTCGGCTCCGGAATAGGCTCTTCCTTAATTTCCTTCCATACTATTTGGGGCAGCGCTACTTCCTTATAGGTAGGGACGGTAAACAACAGTGATAGTTTCCTTGGCTTGCCCACTACAGCCAGCCTCTCTATACTTTCCTTTGGCAATGGATTGCTAATGTTAACCTGGGGCAAACTTACCGGCGTGAAAGATGGTTTTTCTATGGGTACACGTGCATGTGGCCCTTCTTTAATGCTATTGATAGCTGCTAAGCTTTCCTTTTTTCTTTCAGGTTTAGGCATTGGCTTTACTAGAGGCAATTCCCTGGGTTTTTCAACGGACAGATCAATGCCGCGTTCTGTGGACTTGTGTGTTGGTTTTTCAACTGGTATTTCGATAGGCGATGTGTTTACAACATGAGGATCCTCAACAAATCTGGGTTTAGGCTCGTCCGTTTGCAATGGTTTCAGGTTGGCGGTATTAGACCTTAGCATAGGCGCGTAACCCTCCACTATGGTATGCACCGTTTTAGGAATATCGAGAGGTGTCAATACCTGCATATAATCCCCCATACATGCATAGGATTGTTCCAGCTCCCTGGAATTATAAAGACTAATGATATACGGCGTAAAGTATATTTTTCTTTCCAGCAGAGTTTTTACAACCTCGCAGATATCGCCGCCACAGCTTTCGCCGCCATCGGTTATCAGTATAAGGCTGTAGATATTTTTATACTCTTCCTGCATATCTTCTTCCGCTGCTTTCCTGATCGCATAAGCGATAGGTGTAATGCCAAAAGGTTTAATGTCTTCAAGACGGAGGCCCATTTGGTCGATATTGTTCTTGCCGAACATTACTTCGTTTTTAGTGTCGTAACAGTTCTTTTCCGTTACAGAGTGCTGGTGACCAAAAACACGCAGGCCGAATTCAACATTCTTGTTGATCTTGTACATGCTATCCATCAGTGCCAGTATCACATCTTCAGCCGCTTTGTACCTGGATTTGCCGTTATGCCATTTATCCACCATGCTTGAGGAGCCATCAAGCAAAATCAATATCCGTGGCTGCTTGTCGAGCGGCTTTTTTTGCCCCCGGGCATGGTTGGAAAACAATAAGAAGAGAAGAGGGAGAATAATGAGACTCCTAACAAAACGCATGGCAAATATCACTCTCTGGCAAACCTACACAAATGTGGGTGCTAAACCATAAAAAATATAAACAAATAGACTCTTTGTGTGCAAAACGAGTATAAATAAAATCTACCGATATATATGCCGTCTTTTGTACAGATATAAGACGTCTATACGCGGTAAAATCCATAATTTTGCAGTTAAATAAAAAGCTGGTCTTCCCGCCTTTTTAGCTTCTTAACTTTTGACTTTTTTAATATGTCTGTTCCTACCAGGATCATTGATGATGTTGTAATAAAGTTTGCCGGCGACAGTGGCGATGGCATGCAGCTTACGGGTAGCCAGTTTACCAATAATACGGCCCTTATTGGCAACGATCTTTCTACCTTTCCTGATTTTCCTGCTGAGATACGTGCACCGCAAGGTACCGTTCCCGGCGTGAGTGGTTATCAACTGCATTTTTCCAGCAACAGAATTTTTACTCCCGGCGATAACTGCGATGTGCTGGTAGCCATGAATGCCGCAGCGTTGAAGGTCAACATTAAAGCACTGAAGCCGGGGGGTATCATTATAGCCAACACCGATGGATTTGACAGTAAAAATCTGCGTCTGGCGAATTATCCTGACGGCGTTAACCCAATAGAGGATGGGAGCCTGGAAGGCTTTGAGTTATACAAGATCGACGTAACCAAGCTAACCCGTGAAGCTCTTAAAGAGATACAAATGGGGGTAAAGGAAAAGGACCGGGCGAAAAACATGTTCGTGCTTGGCTTCCTTTATTGGTTGTACAACCGCGATATGACAAGCACTTTCTCCTTCCTGCACGATAAGTTTGGCAAGAAGCCTGAAATACTTGAAAGTAACATTAAGGCATTGCGATCCGGATACAATTACGGCGATACAATAGAAGCGTTTGCCAGCCGTTACGAGGTTGCGAAGGCTAAGCTCCCGCCGGGTCATTATCGCAGCATTACAGGTAATACCGCGCTGGCATATGGACTTATAGCAGCGTCGCAAAAGTCGGGTCTCCCAATTTTTTTAGGTACATATCCTATCACGCCTGCCTCTGATATATTACATGAGTTGGCAAGGCATAAAAATTTTGGCATCCGCACTTTCCAGGCAGAAGATGAAATAGCGGGCATTAGTGCAGCGATCGGAGCTGCGTATGGAGGTAGCCTGGGAATTACTACGACTTCTGGCCCAGGTATGGCGTTGAAAACTGAAGCAATGGGCCTGGCTGTGATGCTGGAAATACCTTTGTTGATAATAAACATCCAGAGGGGAGGTCCATCTACAGGATTGCCGACAAAGACCGAACAAAGTGACTTGCTGCAGGCCTACTACGGGCGCAATGGCGAATGTCCTATGCCAGTGCTGGCAACATCAACGCCGAGCGACTGCTTTGATATGGCCTACGAAGCGGTTCGCATAGCTGTGCAGCACATGACACCTGTAATACTGCTAAGCGATGGCTACATCGCCAATGGTGCTGAGCCCTGGCGTTTTCCGCAAAGCAAGGATCTGGATGCGATAGAAGTCCAGTTTAAGAAAGGCCTGGCTGAAGGGGAGGAAAAGTTCCTGCCATATAAAAGAGATGAAAAGCTGGTTCGTCCCTGGGCTGTGCCCGGCACTGCGGGGCTTGAACATCGCATCGGCGGTCTTGAAAAAGAAGATATCACAGGTAATGTATCCTACGATGCAGATAACCATGAACACATGGTTAAGATACGCCAGGAAAAAGTTGACAGGATAGCGGATTATATACCCGAACAAACACTGGATAGCGGTCCTGAGCAAGGAGATGTGTTGGTATTAGGTTGGGGTTCAACCTATGGCGCCATTAAAAGCGCTGTTGCGGAATTGCATGCATCAGGGAAGTCTGTAGCGCATGCTCAGCTTCGATACTTACGTCCATTCCCGCGCAACCTGGGAGCGATACTTGCGAGCTACAAACATGTTCTTATCCCCGAGATCAACAATGGTCAATTGGTAAAGATCATCCGCGACCAGTTCCTTGTAAATGCAAAAGCCTATAACAAAATTAAGGGTGTTCCGATTACAAGGACGGAGCTTGTGAAAGCTATTTCAGATATTTTAGCTTAGTTGTTTTTTTTCGTTTTCATCAGAAATATTTGTCTGATCAACAATATAAGGCGGCCTGTCGCGTACATTGTTGTTAATCCGGCTAATGTATTCCCCTATTACTCCGAGGGACAGGAGCTGTACTCCACCCAAAAACGTGATGCTAACAATTAATGATGCCCAGCCCGGTACTTGCTCTGATTTGAAGAAATAACTCCATAGGGCATAAACAATAAGGAGAAAGGAAGCAATGCACACTATAAAACCCAGTTTAGTGGCCATTTTCAAAGGCCAGTCCGAGAAACCAGTGATGCCATTAAAGGCTAATTGAACAAGTTTTTTAAAAGGATATTTGCTTTCCCCGGCAACTCGCTCGTCTCTTTCATAAGTCACGTAAGCGCTTTTGTATCCCATCCATGCTATTTGTCCCCTGATATACTTATCGTGTTCCTTCATTTTTTGAAGATGTACAAGTACGTCACGACTGATAAGCCGGAAATCTCCCACATTTTGAGGCATTTCAAACGACGTGATCCTCGCCAGGGCCTTGTAAAAGGATTTGATGGCCCAAAGACGAAGCCAGGGTTCTCCTTTCCTTTTCAGGCGCTTGGCGTAGACTACCTTATTGCCTTCTTTGTATGCCTTGTATAAATCGGGTATAAGTTCGGGAGGGTCTTGAAGGTCGCCGTCAATAGTTACAATTGCATCGCCAATAGAATAGTCCATGCCAGCA
>DASPNB010000514.1:0-3611 GCA_035626755.1 Flavipsychrobacter sp. | reverse complement strand
AAAAATATCCCTATTTTGGTAACGGACTTTCTGAAAAACTGTTCGAACAAGGTCTTTGCCTGCCTTCCGGCTCCAATCTTACGGAGGCCGATCTGGCTCGCATAAAGGCTGTTTTACAGGATTGTGGCTGCCTGGCAGTATAAAACGAAGGGTACTATAATTTCTGAATTTTTCAGATTATCTTTAACCAAAACTTTTTTTACATGACCAAAAAGTTATTACTTGCTCTGCTGGGTTTATTTATAGGAGGGCAGGCTATGGCACAGTATGGCAACTATAGGTATGATTACCAGAGCTATTTCCCGCCCGATAAGAGATATAAGGTTAGGTATTATTTCGACGATTTTAAGGCTTATGCCAATGTTGGGGTAGGCTATGCCATCCCCGGTGTCAGGGCTACGAACGTTATCGTGGGGGTTCCTTACGCGGGTGGCGTAACGGCCGGTAATACCTTCAATCAGCCTCAGAGGGTTTCTTTCAACTCAGGGGTACGTGCCAATATCGCGCTCGGGTTCATGTTTAACCACTACGTAGGTTTCGAAGTTGCGGGTAACGTTGGTCTTATGAGTGATAAATACACGATGACCCTCGCCGGAAACCAAACCAGCGGTTATGGTACCGATGTAGAAGTCACTGCTTATTCCAAATACTCAAGCATGGTGACACCTCAGTTGGTATTCCACTATATTACCGGCGTCAGGTCTCACATCTATGCCAAAATTGGCGCAGCAATACCGTTTATGAGCGATATTACTTATGAAGGTGAAACACGCGAAGTGGATGCGCTTGGCAATAGTATTTTCTACAATTCTACCTCCGTGGTTACTCCGGAGATGTTCATTGGTGTTTCCGGTACTATTGGCGGCTATACTATGATCAACAAGAATTTCCGCCTGTATCTGGACGTAAACTATGTTTCTATGAGTCTCTACGCTAAAGAGATTGCTGTTAAAGAATACAAAGTGAACGGCCAGGATGCCATCAACAGCATTGCTGCAGAAGAAATAAAGGTTACCTACAATACAAGGCCTGCTTCCGGCGGCGCTGCAATATCTAAGTTCGTAATTCCTTATTCAACGCTGAGCATCAACCTGGGTATGTCATTCAGGCTCTAATAGCAGATAATATATTTTGAGGCTGTCCCGTAATTTACAGGGCAGCCTTTTCTTTTTACCTTAATTTGCATAACTTAATTACCTGTTGTTCAGTTTTTTACAGCGATGAAAAGGTTCTTTCGTGTCTTAGGTCATATTGTTTGCTGGTTGGTTTTGTTTTCACTGCCTACCATGTTCCGTCCGCACGGTCCCCTTACCTCCGGTCTCGATGTATTCAATGATATTTTTACGGGTCCAAGGCTGCCGAATAATATTCTCCTCGTCGCAGTTTTCTATATCAACTACTACCTCATCATTCCCCGCTTCTATTTCCAGAAATTCTATCTTTTTGTTACTGCGTTTGTATTAATAGCATTTGCTGCCCTTTTCTACCTCAACTACAACATCACCATTAATATGGAGCAGAAGGTGCTGGCGGCGGGCGGTTCACCGGGTCTGCCGCAGGCTGGGTATAATACGGTCCAGAACACGTTCCGGTATCTCGGGCCCGACTACAACCTGTTTATGCTCATCATTGTTCTTGTACTCTCATTCTCCTTCCGTATTTACGGCCAGATGAGAAAGTTGAACAATGAAAAGCTCAATACCGAAATTTCATTTCTTAAGGCCCAGATCAATCCTCACTTCTTGTTCAATACACTCAATAGCATTTACGCGCTTACACTTTCTAATTCAGAGTCGGCTCCCGAGGCAGTTGTTAAGCTGTCAGGAATCATGCGCTACGCTATCAGTGATACGGCAAAGGAACTCGTATCGATAGAACGTGAGATAACCTATATTAGTAACTACATCGATCTTCAGAAGCTTCGCACCGGCGGTAACGTGAAGATCGATAGCCAGATAAAGGGCAGCGCTTCAGGCAAGCTTATAGCCCCCTTCATTCTCATTCCTTTTGTTGAAAACGCCTTTAAGTACGGCATCAATCCCGAGGAAGAATCTGATATCCAGGTAAATATCTGGCTGGACAAGAAGAAAGTGATGATGGGGGTGCACAACAAAAAAGTATTTATCCGTAAAGACAAAGAAACCGGTACAGGACTTGGAATACAAACAACTATACAGCGCCTGCAAATGGTTTACCCCGGCAAGCATAGCCTCACCATCGATGACAACGAAAAGAACTTCAACGTATCTTTAGAGATAGAACTGGCATGATAACATCAATTGCGATAGACGATGAACCTTTGGCCTTAAACGTAATCCAGGCCTTTTGTAAAAAGATTGAAGGTGTAAAGCTGCTCAATAGTTTTACAGAAACTACTGCTGCGTTAAATTTCCTGAAAGAAAATCCTGTTCAGCTCATTTTTCTCGATATCAATATGCCGGCAATTTCGGGCATTGAGTTCATCAAGCTGGTGCCGAAAGATACTATGGTGATCTTTACCACTGCTTACAGTGAATACGCCGTAGAGGGGTTTAATCTCAATGCTATCGACTTTCTGCTGAAGCCCTTCGATTTCAATCGCTTCAGCTCAGCTATTGACAAGGCTATCGACTTTTATCGTTTTAAATTGCAATCAGCCCAAACCCAGCATCTTTTCATCAAGGTCGACTACAGTGTAATGAAAATCGAGATGGCCGACATAGAATACATAGAAGGCCTGGACAACTATCTTAAAATCCACCTTGTAGATAAGAAATCAGTCATGGCCCGCATGAGTATGAAGTCCCTGATGGAAAAGCTGCCGGAAAAAGACTTTATTCGCGTACACCGGTCTTATATTATTCCTTTTGCCAAAGTAAAAGCTGTCCGCAACAAAACCATTTATCTCAAGAATATTGAAATACCCGTTGGCGCCAACTACGTAGACCAGGTCTCCCAGCTTTTCAAGAATACATAAGGGCAAAAAAATAAGGTGAGACTATGCTCACCTTAAAAATGTTATAATCGGTCAATCCAGGTTCACAACAGTACCTTACTGCCTTACGCACAGCATCGCATCCTTTGTATAAGTATTGTATATCTGGAAACCATTGCTGGCTTCATGCTGGTCTATATCACTCTGCTTCAAGTCGCACAGCTGCGTCGTATCTACCTTTATGATAGTGGGCGTCGTGTCCGTTGAGTTGTAGATATACCTTTGAGTACACCTCCAGCAAAATGCAGGATCAGGTGGTTGACGGCAGGCTGACATGGTGGCCAATAATCCCAAAGCGTATATTAATTTTTTCATATTTTTTGCTCCCTATGCTAAAATCAGTCCAATTTAAGAAAAATATTGATTGCTAGGTAGATAACCGTCATTATTGCTTAAACGGACTGCTTTCGGGCTTGTTGGCCTGAGGTGAAAATCCGGCTGATTTTTGGTTCAGGCATAGGCTTGTCCTTGAGCTCTCACTAATTCCCCGGCAACAGCACCCATCCCGGCAACGCGGAATACCTGGAGATCCCCGACGTAGATCACCTATCACCCGTAACCCCGACTGGAAAGTGCTCACAAAAACATCAGCAACACTGCCTGCCGAGAAGCCAACTTCCACCAGGGTTTCGCCGAT
>DASPNB010000513.1:0-2571 GCA_035626755.1 Flavipsychrobacter sp. | reverse complement strand
ATGCTGTAAAAATGCAATAATAAAAGCACATGCTAATACATGCGCTTCAAATAATGTTGCGGTCCGTTCTAGTACCTTTCGCTATTGGTTTTATAGCGCCTCAGCCTGTGGGTGGCCCTGTCCTGCTTGTCGTGTATCACGTTTTTCTCATGGGCATCCAGGTAGCCGTCCTGCTCATATTTTTCTATGGTAGACATGATCACCTCCTGCTCGTCCAGCAGTTTGTTATACTCATTCTCTGTTATCTTCCGGGCTTTGTAGGCAGCCTTTATAGCCTTTACCTGTTCCTTGTGCTTAGTCTTGAATTTCTGGGCATTCGCGGTGGTTGCTATGCACAGCATCAGCAGCATAGTCACCAGGTAGCATATCGTTTTCATTGACTGTAGATTAATATTATAAAATTACTCCACGCTTTTTTAAAAACAATACCATCGTTTTGCCTCGTTCTTCCGTCTGTATAGCTGAACAAGCCCTATGGCATCATTTTTTAAATAATCAATATAAGGCCGCCAAGCGGTCATGACAGCCTAAAATGCCGTGAACATGAGAACGCGAACCGCCAACAACAAAAAACAAAGAAAGCACGAGATGCTCCTGACTTTTCTGGATTCAGCCTATACCGGCAGGAAGAAGCGTAAAAAGACAAGTGCAGCCGGCCTGAGGCATGCGATATTACTGCTATTGGGGACAGTGTAGCCCGAAGGGAGAGATTGCGAGGTGTGTGATTGCTATACTGCTCCAATGCAGTTGTTTTTCTTCTTAATATTTCTACAATTACTAATAAGGGATTAATAATGCCAGCGGGCCCGTCCAAAGCCTGTTATTAGTATTTTCGGGGCTATGTAATGCCTTCCTGCCTTTATTTGCGATTTTACCCTCCAATACCGCAGAAAAACCCGCTAAATCTCAAATTTTCTTATAAATTTGCCGTCCTTAATAATTAGTAACACACAACCTATATATGGCTGTAATTCAGAAAATCAGGAATAAGTACGGCAAGATCGCTGCCGGCGTGATAGTGCTTTCGCTCGTGGGTTTCATACTGATGGATGCTACTTCAAGTGGCCGCCTCGATGACCTCATGGGACGCGATGAAAGCGTGGTAAAGGTAGATGGCGATAAAGTAGACTACAAAGAATACATCCAGCGTCAGCACGAGTATGAGGTATTGTATGCTGCTTTCCAGCCTGAAATGAAGATGGATGATGCACGTCGCGCTCAACTGAACGACCAGGTGCTGCGTGAGCTGATCTATGAAAAGATCGTTGACGACGAATGCGACAAGCTGGGGATCACTGTATCTAAGGAAGAGGAAAAAGAACTCATTTTCGGCGCTAACCCCGATCAGCTTGTTCAGCAGTTCCCCATCTTTAAGAATCCGGAAACTAACATGTTTGATCCTCAGCGCGTGAAAGAGGTGGATAAGAAGGCAATGGAAATAGATGCCTCGGGCAAGCTGAAAGAACAATGGGAAATCCTGAAGACGTTTGCAATCCGTTCTTACAAAACCAACAAATACAATAGCCTGGTACTTGCCGGTCTGTCTGCTCCTCAATACCTGGTTGACATGGATATCAAGGACCGTCAGCAGATGGCTAATATCAACTACGTGATGATCCCTTACGGTTCTATCAGCGACGACAAGGTGAAGATCACCGACGACGAGCTGAAAGGATACATGGAAAAGCACAAGAAGAAGTACATGGTTTACGATCCTACGCGTAGCATTGAGTATGTCTCTTTCGATATTCAGCCTACCGGGGACGACTCTTCTAAATCGCTCGGTGCTCTCCTGAAGCTGAAAGACGAATTTGCTGCAGCCAGCGACAACGAATCGATGGTGAACCGCAATTCAGAAGAAAGCTACAAAGACGTTTATGTAAATAAGAGGACATTCATGTCCCAGTATTCCGATACACTGATGAGCCTGCCTGTAGGTACCGTATATGGTCCTTACTACGAGGGGGGGGCTTTTAAGCTCTCTAAAGTAACAGACAGGAAAACATACCCCGATTCAGTTAAGATCAAATTGATCCGCGTAGTTACCAAGGCACAAGACCAGGTAGTTCTTTCTGATAGTGCTGCGAAGAAAAGGATGGATAGCGCGGTTGCTGCCGTAAACGGCGGTGCCCCTTTCGCTGAGGTGGTTGCTAAGTACTCAGACGATGAAAGCGCTAAAAGCAGCGGTGGTGAGTATACATTTACCGTAGACCAAAAAACGAGCCTGCTGCCCGAACTGGCTGCTGCTATCTTCGACGGTAAGGCCGGTGATAAAAAGACAATAACAGTAAACACAGAAAACCTCGGTGCTATATTCTATGTGGAAGTAGTAGAACAGTCTGCTTTCCTGCCTGCTGTTCAGATCGCTACTATCGTTAAGTCTCTGAGCCCCGGTACTGTTACAGACCAGAACGTATACTCCAAGGCTATGCAGTTTGCCGGCAGGAACGCAACGGCAAAAGCTTTTGATGAAGCCGTAAAAAACAATCCTGCAAAAAGAACAGCCGAAAACATAAAGATCAACGACTTTATGGTTCAGGGCCTGGAGGGCGGCAACATTCGCGAAGTTAT
>DASPNB010000512.1:0-8836 GCA_035626755.1 Flavipsychrobacter sp. | reverse complement strand
TCCAGGCCATAGCCCTCCAGGCCCGCACGCTTGCGCGGATTATTGGTCATCAGCCTGATCTTGCTCACACCGAGATGACGAAGAATCTGTGCGCCAACGCCATAGTCGCGCTCATCCATTTTAAAACCTAAGGCAAGGTTGGCTTCTACCGTATCTTTCCCTTCTTCCTGTAACTTATAAGCTTTCAGCTTATTGAAGAGGCCGATACCCCTGCCCTCTTGGTTCATATAAAGCACTACACCCTTTCCTGCTTTGTCCACCATTTCCATAGCCTTGTGCAGTTGTTCACCGCAGTCGCAACGAAGCGAATGAAGTATATCACCGGTAAAGCAGGAACTATGTACGCGAACGAGGACAGGCTCGCCTTGTTCCCACTCTCCTTTTTTCAATGCCAGGTGATTTTCGCCTGTATTCGTCTGCCTGAATGCATAGAGTTCAAAGTCTCCATACTTAGTGGGCATCTGCACATGCACCTCTTCTTCCACCAGGCGCTCGGTGCGCAGGCGGTATTCAATGAGGTCTTTTATAGAGATGATCTTGAGATCAAATTTCTTTGCTATTTCCCTCAGCTCTGGAAGGCGGGCCATGGTGCCATCGTCGTTCATGATCTCTACCAGCACACCTGCCGGTTCAAACCCGGCTAAACGGGCAAGGTCAACCGTAGCCTCGGTATGACCTGCTCGGCGCAGCACACCTTCATTCCTGGCACGAAGCGGGAATATATGGCCGGGGCGACCCAGGTCATCAGGTTTAGTATCCGGGTTGATCAGGGCTTGCACAGTCTTAGCACGATCGTGAGCCGAAATACCTGTAGTGCAACCATGACCCCTAAGGTCTACAGAAACAGTAAAAGGCGTCTGGTGAAGCACAGTGTTGTTCTGCACCATCAGGTTAAGGTTCAGTTCATCACAGCGCTGCTCGGTAATAGGAGCACATATCAATCCCCTGCCGTGTTTCGACATAAAATTGATGATCTCGGGGGTTACATTATGAGCTGCCGTAATAAAATCACCTTCATTTTCACGGTCTTCGTCATCTACTACTATCAGTAGCTTACCTTGTCTCAGGTCCTCCAGTGCAGATTCAATCGTATCGAGCATATTATTCCACTAATCAGGATGCAAATTTACGTATGTTATTGCTAGCAAATGAGATATTAACCCAATAATAAAACCTAAATATAAGCTGACCCGATATGGCTATAAAATATCGTTGACCGCCTTTGTAACCGCAGTAGCAACGGCCTCATTTCTGTATTTCTCGTAAATGAGAGCGATAGCATTGTTACATACCTGCTCCGATGCCTCCCTGTCAGAAAGGGCTTTTTGGATCATTTCCGCGAATTGGCGGGAAGAGTTAGCCATATAATAATGGACGCCATTTACGGCTTCAATACCTTGAATACCTGTCCCCGTGCTGATAACCAGTTTGCCCGCAGCCATTGCCTCCATAATCTTAACCCGGATTCCACCGCCCGAACGAAGGGGAACGATCAATATCTTTTTGTCGGCTATAAACTCATTTGCATCGTCTACTTCCCCTGCGCAATAAACTCCCTCCGGCTGATAATTGTCGAAAAAAGCAGGCATATTACGGCCGGCAAAATAGAATTTGAACTGTGGACTGATTTTGCGTACATCCTTCCAGACATGCATAATAAACCATTTGATCGCCTCCACATTTGGCTGCCAGTCCATAGCACCTATGTGGTAACCCACCCAACGCTCGTTCTCGCGGCGTTTAATGTTGGCAGTATCAATACCAAAAGGTGCTACGGCGATATTGGCTTGGTGATAGAGGAAGCGCACTAATGAAGCATCATCTTTGGTAATAGGCAACAAAAGATCGAAACGCTTCCAGGAGGCTATCTCAAACTTTTTAATGCGTTTCGCAAGATTGCTGAGATACAACTTCTTGAGCGGATTTTTCATTTCCTCTGCCAGTCGCTCCCATATCTGGTACTCTATATTGTGCAGACGGAGAATAGTTTTGCATTTGTGGTGCTCCTCTACGGTATCAAGGTAACCGGCTAGAAAAACACTTTCCATTTGCACAACATCAGGCTTAAACGAACCGAGAATATCTCGTAGCTTTTTATCAAAAGTATGATTACTGAAGCGCGCCAGGTGATTAGGCCTCCGGCTAAACAGGTAATTCGCTATAGTGGAGATGGCCTTTACGTCATTATTTACCGAAACGGTCTCAAACTTGTATAGGTCGGAATAGAGGGTACTCAGAACGTTGGGAGGAACTGGGTGCCTCGTGGTAAGCATCGACAAAAGGTATACTTCCCAGCCTGAATTCCTGTAAATGTCGATCATTGCCTGGACGGCAAGGTTTCCCCCGTCATTCAGAGGATAGGGAACACGATTGGTCAATATTAATATGCGTTTCTGCTGCATACAGGCTGCTAATTACAAAAATAAAACACAAACTGAAAGCTGTATTTTTACGGCATGCAGCAGAAGAAGCTTGTTTTCCTTGGTTCTAAGCCGATAGGCTTTGAATGTCTTGCATATTTGATCTCGGTAAAGGAAGAACTGGGTATACTGCTGACCGGCATACTGACTAACACCCGCAAGGAATTCGGCAATGAGCACGACCTGAACGCTTTGGCTGAACAGCACGACATTGCTGTAATTGCTGACGTTGCGGATATTCCCGAATGCGATATACTTTACTCTGTACAATATCATAAAATACTGAAACAGGAACATATAGATAAAGCAACCCAGGCAGCGGTAAACCTCCACATGGCTCCATTACCTGAGTACAGAGGAGCCAATCAGTTCTCCTTTGCTATCATAGATAAGAAGAAAGAATTCGGCACCACCATACACCTTATCGACAGCCGGATAGATCACGGAGATATTTTGTTCCAGAAACGTTTTCCCATACCTGAAAACTGCTGGGTGAACGACCTGTACCAATTAACCTTTGCTGCATCCGTTAGCCTGTTTAAAGAAACCCTGGCTAACATAGTAAGAGGCAACTACACCCCCACCCCGCAGGCCGAACTGGAAGATATATACGGCACTTCACTTCACTATAAACACGAGATAAATGACCTGAAGTGCATAGACCCCAACTGGGACAAGGAAAAAATAGAACGACATATACGGGCTACCAGTATGCCGGGCTTTGAACCGCCTTACTATATGGAGAACGGTAAAAAAATGTATTTTTCGCAGGAACAAGCATGAGCCAGAAGCATATTGTACTCACCGTCACTTCCGATGCGAACTACGACCAGCGAATGATACGTATATGTACTTCGCTGCACAATGCCGGATACAAGGTTACCCTCATCAGCAGGACCTTCGCCAACAGCACTCCGCTAATAGAACAACCTTATAAGCAGATCAGGGTACAGCAGTCAATAGGCCAGGGAAAGCTCTTTTATCTTACCTACAATCTTAAGCTGTTCTTCATATTGCTATTTATGAAGGCTGATGTGTTTTGCGCGATTGATCTTGACACCATACTTGCTGTATATTATGCGTCAAGGCTTAGAGGCATGCCCCGGGTTTATGATGCTCACGAGCTTTTCTGCGACATAGAGGAAGTAGCCAGCAGGCCAAAGGTGCAGAAGATGTGGCAGTGGATAGAAAGACATACAGTACCCCACTTTAAATATGGCTATACAGTAAACAAAAGCTACGTAGATGAATACCGGAGGATGTACAGGGTAGAATATGCCATCGTCCGCAATGCAACCATACTAAAGCCACTGGAGATACCCGAAAAGCAGGTACGGTATGTACTGTACCAGGGAGCAGTGAACCATGGGCGCTGCTTTGACCAACTAATACCGGCGATGAAACAGGTTGATGCACAATTGATCATCTGCGGTTACGGCAACTACTTTACAGAGGCGCAACGAATAACTGAAGAAAATGGCCTGCAAAACAAGGTGATCTTTAAAGGCTACATACCGCCAAAGGAACTACCGGAATATACACGCAATGCCTATGTGGGTATTACCTTGTTCGTTGCTACCAGCCGCAGCAATGAACTCTCACTGGCCAACAGGTTCTTTGATTATATGCATCATGGAGTGCCACAGTTGGCGGCAAGATATCCTGAGTATGAAAATATCAATAGAGAATACGAAGTAGCCAGTCTTCTGGACGACATAACACCTGGTACTATTGCCACAGCGCTCAACAAGCTGCTGAACGATACCGAATACTACCATAAATTGCAGCAAAACTGCCTGGAAGCAAGAGAGGTCTATTGCTGGCAGGAAGAGGAAAAAAGATTATTAGCCGTTTACGAAAGACTATTTGCAGAACGTGGAAATTAACAACCGGGATATAAAATTCAGTGTAGTTATAGCTGCATATAACGCAGATAGCACAATTGCTGAAAGTATAGAGTCGTGCCTGCAACAGACATATAGGCCTTATGAGATAATAGTAGTAGATGATGCAAGCAACGATAGTACCGGAGAAATAGTGCAAGCCTACGGCGAACAGGTGAAGTATGTGCAGATGGTGGCCAATAACGGACCCTCCGTTGCACGGAACAAAGGAATGGACATAGCAACAGGAGATTATATAGCCTTCCTCGATCATGACGATACCTGGCATAGAGATAAACTGGCAATTATGCACAGCATTCTTTCAGCGCAACCGCAAATAGATTTCATATACCATACGTATACACTTCAGGACATTAACACAATAAAGTTACCGGAAGGTGGTACAGTATATCGCCTCCCTTTTATGAAATTACTTTCAAGGAATGTGATACCCACCCCTTGCGTAGTAATGAAGCGCAGCATCCCCCTTCGTTTTGAACCAACAATGAGATATACCGAGGACTATGATCTATGGCTGAGAATAGGATACAAGCATAAACTGCACTTCATCAGCATACCCTTAACTCAATTGGGAAGGCCCATCCTTTCAAAAGGCGGACTGAGCAGCAATAAGTGGAAAATGCGCAGAGGTGAAATGCGTGCCTACAGGAGATTGGTAAAGCTCAATCCCCTGTTTATGTTATTGCTACCATTTCTATTATTCGGCAGCTTGCTAAAGCACATCGGTAAATTATTCGGTTAGACTATTCCTGCAGCTGAAACTTCTTTCACTTCTCCATTCTCTATACGTACCACTCGTGCAGGGTACTTCTGGATGATAGTATAGTCGTGCGTAGCCATTATGAATCCGGTATGGTAATCACGGCATATACTGAATAGCAACTGCATTATTTCGTCGGTAGTATCAGGATCAAGGTTACCCGTTGGCTCATCGGCAAGAATAAGCTTAGGATTATTGAGCAGGGCACGGGCTATATCTACACGTTGCTGCTCACCACCGCTCATTTCATATGGCATTTTAAAACCCTTACTCTTCAGGCCCACCTTGCTCATTACATTGTCGATCTTCTCTTTCATCAGCGCCTTGTCTTTCCAACCTGTTGCTTTTAGTACAAACTCAAGATTATCATGAACATTTCGGTCTGTAAGCAGGCGGAAATCCTGGAAAACTATACCGAGGTTCCTGCGAAGCAATGGTACATTTTGCCATTTCAGACCCTTAAGGTCAAAGCTGGCTACATGTCCTTCACCTTCTGTAAGATAAAGATCACCGTAAAGTGTTTTCAGCAAGCTGGACTTACCGGTACCCGTTTTGCCTATCAGGTAAACAAATTCACCTTTCCTTACCTCGAAATTCACATTCTTAAGAATGAGCGCTTTCCCCTGGTATATATTGGCATTGTGGAGCGATACTATCTTATCAGGCATGCTGCGATGGCTTTTTACAAAGATAACAATGCAGATTGAAACTAGTTAAAAAGAAAAAGTCCTGCCAAATGGCAGGACTTTTTGAATCTATTTTAATAACAGTTTAGTACACAACCAGTTTCTCTGTATGAGATTGGTTATTGGTTACAACCTGTACCATGTACATTCCTTTTACAGCAAGGGCTGAAGCAGGAATTTCGATAACTGTGTATTGACTATTAAGCTTTTGCTGAGTTTTGTAAACCAGCTTACCGGTAATGTCGGTAACGATCACGTTAGCATCGGCATTCATATCACCGCTGATAATTACAGAAGAACCGGCCTGTGTTGGATTTGGAGCTAAAACAACTTTACGCTCTTCAGTGATCATTGTATTAGCACCCAGCGGGAAGTTGCTGATGTTGATACGATCCATATAGAAGTTGTTACCGGTAGGATTATTGTTGGCATTCACACCCGGCTTGTAACGGAAACGGAAATAAACGCCGTTCACCCTTGCTGCATTAGGTATGTTGATGCTCATCAGGTCCCACTCACCCATCCACTGAGGTTGGTACCATGAAGTATAGTTACCGTTGTTAACCAGCTTGTCAGCGCTCAGGCCGCCAGCGGTCATGTCAACCCATGTTTTACCGCAGTTGATTGAATAACTGATTTCTAACTTGTCTGTCAGATCTGTTAAGAAAGCCGACATAGCCGTAGCAGCATACATGTAGTTGATATTGCAATTAGAGTTAGCTGGAAAACCACTCAAATCGAACGCAGGAGAGAACAGATCGTCGAAATCACCTTCAGGATTGTCGATAAATATCTGCGGAAATCCACGACTTTCATAACCCGTATACATAATGCAGTGGTTATCGTAATAGCCTGTATTTGAAAGCTGCCATTTCCACTGGTTATTATAATAGTTGAACGTAGGCCATTTATCCAGGTCCCCACCCGGAGTAAACTCCTGGTAGTAAAAACCACTAGTGAGCGGATTGATCTTTACACTATTATCAGCGGCATATACCTGCTTTGACACTGAGCTTGAACCGGCATTGCTATTAGCTGTAGCGGTAACGGTCACCCAGCCCGGCTGTGAAAACTGATTCCTTATAAACTGGGCGCCTGCTGCTGCATTTGTTGTGGCAGTAGGCTTCGCAGCACCATTAGTGAACTGCCAGTTCACTGTTGTAATCGTGTCGCCCCAGCTCGCATTATTAAAGACAAACGAATCATTCGTATTTGCGCATGTGAAGTATGTCCTTTCAGAGAAACCCTGGTAACCGTTACCTACATAGAAGTCCGCAACAGGAGCAATATCTGGCCTTGGCTCCAAAGCACCTGTAGCTGCTAAATTTATTGAACTCCACAGGTTGTTCCTGCCGGCAGTATTTGTATTCAGCGCCGCATGCATACGCTCTACCTGGCCAATAGAAAACATCAATGAGCAGTAGGTATAGTCCATAATATTCTGCGCGTTATTGGTGTCGGGATAATC
Organism: Flavipsychrobacter sp.; assembly: GCA_035626755.1. GTDB lineage: Bacteria > Bacteroidota > Bacteroidia > Chitinophagales > Chitinophagaceae > MKUN01. The sequence goes on along the minus strand of DASPNB010000512.1, from coordinate 1,598 downwards.
AACCAGGGAATCTATACCAGGCACAATCGACGGATACACCTTTACATACCCCCTTGAACAGGTTGTATCATAAATGTCAGTTAATTCACCACAGCCTCCGTCAGGACTATGTCCTTTTGTGGGCGGTGTGTCATCAACATTATCATCACCACAAGCAACCTCAGGTTGATTAGTGCCTCCCCAAACGTGATCAATATTAAACACGTGGGCCATTTCATGCTCAATTGTTCTATCCTGGTTGAACGAGCTCGCCTGGCTTATGATCCCATCATACCACGGCATTTGCTGGCCTGCTGCGGGCTTGTACGCATAAGCCGCAGCCGATGAGTGCTCTTGGGAAAAGCCTCTTATCAGCCAAATATTCACATAAGAATCGTTAGGCCAACCGTCGTACTTGGCAAAATCACCGGCATTGTTTGTTAACTGAGATTGATGCCTTGTTATCCCTTTGGTTGGATTGCCATAGGGATCCCGGGTAGCAAGCCGTAGATTGATGCGGCCATTTCCTATGTATTTTCTGAACTGCGGCAAAACCTGCGAAGTATCGGCATAACGCTTGTTGAAAGTTTTATTCCATTCTACAACAGCATTGAAAATAGTGTTGTCACTTACATATTCCGCACCGTAGTCATGAACAATATGGATCACGATTGGAATATCAAATGTATCTGCTTCACCTTCTGTACTTTTCATCAGGTGAGTAAACTGCCCCCTGCTTAACCTGTTTGTAATTTCCTGGTTAAGCAATTCTTCATTGATAGCGATTTGCGGATACTTTTCCTTCAGCGCATTGTTTACCTCGTCTGTGCCACATTTGTTCTGGGCATCAGAATGGAGGGCAAAACATGAAATGGCTGATAATAGTAAAACTGCTTTTTTCAACATTGTAAATCGAGTTATAACACTAAGACGTAAAATCTGGCTTCCAAAGATAAAAAACTGTTAACTTTTTTTTGACTTTTTTTATTCAACAGGTGTGAAATACTGTCATATAAAAGTAATTATCCATCAATGATATATATTTCTAAAGCACAAGTAAAAGTTCGTAAAAGGAACAGCCCGCTTTTGGCGGGCTGTAAAAATCATATTAAATCCCCCTTTAAAAGGGATCAGCTTGAAAACTACGCTGTTGTAACCACCTGCTGGCGGATAACGTTCAGCGCTCCACCTGCCCTGAACCATTCTATCTGCTGATGATTGTAAGTATGGTTAAGTGTCACTTCATCCTTAGTTCCGTCACTATGGTTAAGCACCATCGTGAGCTTCTGGCCTGGGGTAAAGTCTACTACCCCTAATATATCTATTATATCATCTTCTTTTACCTTTTCGTAGTCAGCCTTATCATTGAAAGTCAGCGCCAGCATACCCTGCTTTTTAAGGTTGGTTTCGTGTATACGGGCAAAGCTCTTCACCACTATGGCTCTGACACCCAGGTGGCGTGGCTCCATGGCGGCGTGCTCCCGTGAGCTGCCTTCGCCATAGTTCTCGTCGCCTACCACTACACTGCCTATATTAGCGGCCTTATAAACGCGCGCTGTATCAGGTACACCACTGTATTCTCCCGTGAGTTGATTCTTTACGGTATTGGTCTCCATGTT
>DASPNB010000511.1:0-2088 GCA_035626755.1 Flavipsychrobacter sp. | reverse complement strand
TCCAGACCGATGCAGTTCCTTCGCTGGCCAACCGGATCAAACACGTACTGGGCATACGCAATCCCAATTGTGTCGCCTATGATATCCTGTTTGGCTGTCCTGGCTGGGTACAGGGAGTTATTCAGGCAGACGCCTTCTTTAAAGCAGGCATTGCCAAAAAAGCATTGGTGATAGGAACAGAGACCCTGAGCCGTGTACTGGACATGTATGACAGAGACAGCATGATCTTCAGCGATGGGGCAGGTGCTGCTGTACTGGAATACAGGGATGTAGATGATGACAGCGGTATCTTGGCATCTTGTGCAGTCAGTCATTCCGTGGATGAAGCCTACTATATTTCTCTAGGGAAATCAAACTTCCCAGGCAGCGATCCCCGCATCCGCTATATCAAAATGAAAGGCCGTAAAGTGTATGAGTATGCCATGAAGCACGTAGCAGAAGCCATGAAATGTTGCCTGGATAAAGCAGGAGTGGATATCCACCGGTTAAAAAAGGTCTTTATCCACCAGGCCAACGAGAAGATGGACGAAGCCATCCTGAAAGTTCTCTATAAGCTATATGGCAGCAAAGACTTCCCGCATGACATTATGCCAATGTGTATTCAATGGTTGGGTAATAGCTCTGTAGCCACTGTGCCTACCTTGTACGACCTGGTATTAAAAGGGCAACTGGAGGAACATCAGTTGAGTAAAGGCGATATCATCTTGTTCGCATCGGTAGGTGCCGGTATGAACATCAATGCCATTTGTTACCGGTTCTGATAGGCTGATATTAGTCCCATATTATTCTCTGGAAGGTCAGTAAGTTATTCACAGGTAATTAGCGCTTATGTGCAAAAGGCTGTACGCTTGTTTTCCGCCTATCATAAAACTACGCGTCACTTCTAGTTGACATACTCATAACTGGTTGTACTACAAGGCTGGTTTTTCTATTTTAAAGAGAGAGTAAACATTCCCGGGTTTCCAACACGTAAGTTCTCTTAGAAGAACTACGAACCAATCTGCAGTATTCCGGTACTATAAAAGTTCAGCGTAACTACCTATTATTGAATTGATGGGGTGTTTAGCTTTACATCATAAAATTTACCCCTTATGAAAACAAGACTTTTAATCCTTACTGTCATTTGTTTGATGATGGCTTCTTTCTTTGTTTATCCTACAAAGGCAACTGCCAACAATGGATTGGTTACGTTCAGCAAAAAGACCAACAGCCCGTTTTCTTTCGTACGTACGCATCGCCAAGGGAAAGGCATTACTGCTACCTGGGGTATGCAAGTCTCTGATAATGTTATTGACTTTCGAATAGAACGCACGTATGAAGATCCTGCTGATCCTAACGCATACTGGGAAGAACTGACTGTAGTACTATGCGATGGTTCAAGGTCGTATTCACATACAGATAATAACGTTAGTCCTGGCTTTATTAATTATCGTATTATAGCTAACCTAGTTGATGGTACTACAGTGACTTCTGAAATATCCAGTGTAAGGATCGTCAGCAGAAAATAACAAGATATAAGCTGTGAAGAAATTCTCTTCACAGCTTTGTTTTTACATCGTACTCGTAGAAAACTTAAGCCTATGAAAAGAACTTTACTCCTTAGTCTTATTGTAATTTGCTCACTCTGCACCAAGGCGCAAATCACCAACCCGGTGATCAAAGCTAACTTCGGTGTGGATGCTGATCTCCGGGCAAACTACTTCAACGGGTTCAACCAATCGGGTAATGATGACTGGTTTCTTCTCCCTGGGTCTACTGGTACAGGACAGTTCATTATCGACACCACCGGCGCGGCTGCAATTGTTTCCCGCTATACAACTGATCTTGCATCCCGTCGGTTGCCCTTTTACAAGACAATGAGATATCCTGGGTTTACCGTTATCAATAACCGCCTTTTACTTGATGCCGTCTTTATCAGGGATTATCACGGTGATGATTCCACTGTATTTGGTTCCGGTAGTAATAAAAATTCTCAGAACCCTTCCGACTGGACATGTCCTGTATCGCAGGGTGTACCCGATAAGAACGACATCCTGGATATGATGATGCATGTCAGAAGAGCAGGGCCAAATCCAACCGATTCACTCT
>DASPNB010000510.1:0-3650 GCA_035626755.1 Flavipsychrobacter sp. | reverse complement strand
TTTTCTCCTGGTATCCAGTCTTTGTTTATTACAAGGTCCATTACCACTCACCACGTTCCAGAACTCTTCCCAATTGATCTTACCAAAGTCGTAGTGCTGGCGCTGTTCATTCCACTTCAGGTCTGGGTCAGGAAGTGTCATGCCCAACAGCTTCACCTGCTCGGCTATCATATCTACAAAGCGCTGGCGCAGTTCATCGTTGCTAAAACGCTTGATCTTCCACTTCATGCTTGATTCTGTGTTGGTGCTTTCCGCATCATGCGGACCAAACATCATCAGGCTGGGCCACCACCACCTGTCGATCGCATCTTGCACCATTGCCCTTTGTTCCGCGGTTCCTTTGCTTAATACCAGCAAGGCCTCAAAACCCTGGCGCTGGTGAAAGCTTTCTTCCTTGCACACGCGAATCATTGCCCGGCTATAAGGTCCGTATGATGTACGACAAAGCGGCACCTGGTTCATAATGGCAGCACCATCTACCAGCCAGCCTATGGCGCCCATATCGGCCCATGTTATAGTAGGATAATTAAAGATGGACGAATACTTCGCCTTGCCGCTGTGTAGTTGCTCTATCATCTCGTCTCTGGAAATGCCTAAAGTCTCTGCAGCACTGTACAAGTACAGTCCATGGCCTGCCTCGTCCTGCACTTTGGCTATCAGTATTTGCTTGCGTTTTAATGATGGCGCACGGCTGATCCAGTTGCCTTCCGGCAGCATCCCTACAATCTCGCTGTGCGCATGCTGCGATATCTGGCGGATCAGGGTCTGTCGGTATTTCTCCGGCATCCAGTCCTTGGGCTCGATGCGCACCTCCGCCTCCACTTTTTTATCAAATATTTCCTGCAGATCCTGTACTGACATATAGCAAGTATTAAAGGGTAAAAATAAGCAAAGAAGAGGGTAACTTATTCTTAAAAAGCCCATCAGTGGCTACCTTCCTTGCACGGACAACAAATAGCTTGTTAAAATGGTTTTTGCCAGACCCAAAAGTTATAAGTAAATTTCATATAAATTATTTACCATGAATTTCGAAACAATGAGCAAACAAAGAAAAATGATGCTGATAGCGGCTGCTGTTGGTGTCATTTCCATTTTCTTACCATGGTTCTCCTACTATGGTTTCTCAGTTAGCGGTATGAATGGTTGGGGGGTTTTGGTTTTCTTGTGCTTTGCTGCCGCCGGTGTCCTTGCATTTATGGGCGATCAGACAAAAAATCTTTCGCAGGATAAGTGGATGATTGCCTTGATCGTCAGTGGTATTGCGGCCTTGGTAATGGTCATTCGCTTTTTAACCAATATGGAGATATTGAGGCTGTTTAGCTTTGGATTTTATTTGGCATTAATAGCCGCTGTTGCCTTGCTGGCAGTTACGTATATGTTCCGCTCTTCTACGGATAACCTGCAGGCTGGTTTTGATGATTTAAAAACCAGCTTTGGTTCTCGTACCGATACACACCATACGGGGCATACAACAACAACCACGACTCCTACACCAACGAATGTTTCTCATACTACACCTTCCAACGATCCAAATAGGCCAACTACTTAACCAACCCCCCTTATCAAAAAGAGCTACCGGTAGGTAGCTCTTTTTGAATCAATTGGCGTGTCTATTTGGCGTCAAAGTCCACTACTACCTTTTCGGATTTAGGGTGCGACTGGCAGGTCAGTACAAAGCCCTTTTCTACTTCATCGGGCTCCAGCCCCCAGTTGACTTCCATCTCCACTTTACCTTCCAGTACCTTGGCCTTACAGGTTGTACACACACCGCCTTTACAGGCATAAGGCAGGTCGGCCCCTTGCTTTAGCGCTGCATCCAGTATGCTCTCGCTTTCATAGGCAAGGCCAAAGTCAAACATAATCCCATCCAGCTTGATGGATATTTTACTGACAGGCCCGGTAGCCGCTGCCCCAGTCTCCTGTTTCCTGGCTCCTGTCTGCTTCTGCCCCGGTACGGTAAACAGTTCAAAGTGCACTTTCTCAGGCACTACTCCCTTGCCGGCCAGGTAGCCCTTAATGCAAAAGATCATTTCTTCCGGTCCGCACAGGAAGTATTCATCTATGCGGTTCATGTCGATAATCTTGTCAAAGTACAGGTCCAGCTTCTCCACATCTATCCGCCCGTTGTTCAGCGGGGCATCAGTCTTTTCCCGGCTCAGTACATGGTATACCCGGAAACGGTCAATAAATTTATCCTTGATAGCCTCCAGTTCCTCTTTAAAAATAATGGAGTTCTTGGTGCGGTTACCGTACACCAGTGTAAAGGTGCTTTGCGTCTCTGTCAGCAGCGTGGTTTTAATAATGGAAAGAATGGGTGTGATACCGCTGCCGGCCGTAAAGGACACATAGTTCTTCTTTTGCAACGGGTTAAGCTCTGTATAAAACTTGCCGGTAGGCGGCATTACTTCCAGCACATCGCCGGCTTTGAGGCTTTCATTGGCCCAGGTAGAGAAGGCACCGCCTTCCACCTTCTTCACGGCTACACGTAGCGTATTGTCAAAAGGGCTGCTGCAGATGGAGTAGTTGCGCCGCAACTCCTCCCCATTGAGTACTTTTTTAAAAGTAAGGGTCTGCCCCTGCTTATAAGTAAAGGCTTCTTCCAGTTCCTGTGGCACATCGAAGGTGATGGACACACAATCCTCTGTCTCTTTCTGAACTTTTTGAACCTTTAAGGGATGAAAATGGATCATATAGCGAAATCTCAAAGATAAGTGGCGAATATAGGTTGGAGAGACGAAGTGAGAAATGATAATGATCTGAGGTTGGCAGAATTGACGATTTTCAGTTAGTGATCCCTTTGCTAAATAAGCTGTCCTGTACAGACAAGAAGCAACCAAGGCATTTTAATTGGTGATAGATATCTACCATCATGCTGAAGAGATTGTTTTCTATTGCCCCCTACAGGCTGCTCAAGCTTCTCGCTATTTTACTTTTTCAAAAGGATTACTAACTTTATTCGCCTGTTCTCAACCAAACTAACTTGTATGCCAAAAACAAATGCTGGTCTATTCTGCAGCGCTGTTTTCTCTCTCAATACAAAGAATCTCTGTTCTTTTTCAACCAATCATACCACCAACCATATAAGTCCTGTTAATAAATCCTTTATCTGAACCATACCCTTATTTAATTTATTACGAGACCTACAAGCTTTGAAAACAAAACAACATACAAATGAACCGATCAACCCCAAAAGCACTGCTTTCACTCGCTGGACTGGCGCTGTTCCTGTCCCTTTCTGCACAAACATCCAAAAAAGCTGCTCCGGCTAAAAAACCTACAGCAGTTATATCCGCCCCTGTCACCAAATCCGCTGTTCCTTTTCTAAAAAAGAACGGAAAGTATATTCTTGTCGATTCGTTAAGCTTACAGCCTCTTGGAGATATAGAGTATAAAGAGTTCTACGACATGTCGGAAGGCTTACGAACCACCGTGAATCTTTCTGGTAAGTACGGTTATATAGATAAAGAGGGAAAAGAAATAATTCCCTTCCAGTTCGACTATGCCGGTGAATTTAAAGGTGGAGTGGCTAAAGTGCGTAAGAATGGTAAATTAGGATTTATTGATCTTTCTGGTAACGAAGTGGTGCCGGCAAAATATGACGATATATATGACTTTAATGAAGGACTTGCCAGGGCTAAAAAAGGTAAACT
>DASPNB010000509.1:0-2713 GCA_035626755.1 Flavipsychrobacter sp. | reverse complement strand
ACCGTTGGGGTCAAATTTTGCTATGGCAAGGTCCTGGAAATCTCCTCCGTACTTAGGCTGATGAGCACCCGGCAATACGATACCTGATTCGCTTCTCGATAGTGTTGACAAGTAGCAATTTAAATTGTTGTCACACGAGATATTGTTGCTTCCATATCCATTACTCTCCCATTCAGGTCCGCCATAGTAAGTACCCCATTGTCTTACACCCGAGGTATCAAAACGTGCGAGAAAAGCATCCTGCCATCCCGCCATGGTCGTTTGATAAGCGCCAGTGGTCGCAATACCTGTCGTGCTCATGCTTAGTCCGCCCATGTACAGGGTGCTGCCTTTACAATCCACACCATATCCATCGTCCTCATCGGCTCCCCCGTAGTAGGTTGCCCATACCAGGTTCCCCTGTCCGCTGAACTTTGCCAGCAGACCGTCAGAATAGCCACCAAATACCTGCTGGTGACTGCCCGGGGTAGATATACCTTGCTCGCTTCTTGTATCACCCGTTATATATGCATTGCCTTCTTCGTCTGTACAAACAGCAAACGCCCAGTCATCACTCGTATCACCAAAGTAAGTACCCCACTGTCGTACACCTGCACTGTCAAATTTTACCAGGTAAGCATCATTAATCTCCCAAAAGCCTCCCGCGTGAGTATCCTGGTGACTTCCCGGGGTTGCAATATTTGTAGTACATGGTGTGGCGCCTGTCATAAACACTTTCCTGCAGCGTCACAGGCGAGGCCCATCGCACCGAACGAATGACCGAGGCCACCATAATACGTACTCCACATACGCACACCTGAACTATCAAACTTTACCAGGAAGGCATTAGCTGACGTATTTAAAAACAGTAAAGGCTGATGCGAACCGCTTGTCGAAATATTGTTGGTGCTGCCTGTATGACCACCCAGGTACACATAGCCCCAAGGGTCACAGCTTACTGCGTAGCCCGCATCCAGTTCGCTGCCGCCATAATAGGTTGCCCATACTCTTTGCCCGGAACTACTGAATTTAGCCAGGTATGCATCTCTTATATCTCCCCCATGTATTGACTGGTGGCTACCCGTAGTAGCCATATTGCTCGTAGCTTCGGTTACCCCACCCACGTACACATCTCCAAATACGTCCACCTTTACAGATATACTTACATCAAAACCTGCATCACCATAATAGGTGCCCCACTCTAGTGTCGGATCAATCACCAGCTTGCCTGAGTAACTGCCCAATTCAAAACTCACTGTCTCATCTTTTTCTACAAACCGGCTGCTGATAACTTTACCTCCTTCCTGGTAGCTGTAGGGTTTCTGTTCGGTTATATAGCCCATCGGCGTTCTTGCCTCAAGGCTTCCATTCGCTAAAATATTCAGATCACTTGCGCCTGAGTACTTCATTCTTATTAATCCTGCATCTGCGCCTTCATTTACTATAAATTCATGCTTAAGTACGCCATCCTTTACATACAATACCCAATCTATTCCCGGATAGAGATTCGTGTATGTTATTCGTCCATAGCTGTGCGCCTTTTCACCTGTAGCAGAACCGGTATAATATCTTTCGTAATAGTTACTCTCATTTTCAGCTCGGAGTAAAGCCTCACTATTGCCACCTGTAAATGTCACATCCATCCTGTACATTTCAATCGGCGACGTCCGGATAGGAAATTCCTTACTACTCTTCTTTAATAACAAGTCCTCAATTCCTTTGCCCGTGGCACGACTCCATTGATAATGAAGATGTCCCGCGCCGATAAAAACGGTAACACCATTAAGTGCAATCTTAAAATCAATATCGTCTCTTGACTTTAGGAACTGGTCTGTGATCTGACCCCTGTTCTCAATAAATACTAACGGGCTTGAAAAGGTTTTGTCTCGCGATTGCGAACAGTAGGCGATCAGCAAAGCTGCAGCGGATAGTAGTAAGGCTCTCATGGTTCAATGTTATCTTAAATATAAGATTTTCTCCGCCAATGGGGGACCCCATTCACAACCCGTTGTTACTCAGCACATTTAATTGTCTTCTTTATCTTTTCCATACCTGCTTTATTATCCTTATGATCCTCATCTGCCTCCTGTAGGGTCATAAGTATAGTTTTATTACAGGCTGAAAAAGCATACACATGTCCCGTATGAGCCATATTTTCCACAGTGGTAGTATAGCTGGCACTCACCGATTTGTAGCCATTCATATCCCCGGCTACAGGCCGCCCGGCTTTGAAGCTGCCGCCCATTCTTTCAAACGATGCCTTACTATCAAGCATAGTCTGAACAACCAGGTTTTCAAGGTCAACGCCGCTATCAACTATGGCTATCGAAGTCAGCCCGCTTTCGTCAACGCCTTGTTTCTCACAATGTATCAGCACCCCGGTTTCTGCTATCGCTTCATCAGTGGTTATCTTCCAACCATCAGGTACAACAAAAGTTAGCCCGTGTTTTCCATACACATTTTCCTTCTGCTCTTCTTTGCTCTTGCAGGCACCCATGAAAAGTAAGGTTACTATAACCAATAAGCCTGTTAGTCGTTTAATACTCATTGCTAAGATTTTCTCAAAGATAAGTCTCAGTCTCCTTGTTACATATCTTCCTCCCTCCTCTTCAACTTGAAAGAGCGACCGCATGACACCGACGGTTTCCCTCTGCAAAACTTCCTCCCTCTCTTCAACTTGAAAGGGCGACCGCATAACACCCACGGTTTCCCTCTGCAAAACTTCCTCCCTCTC
>DASPNB010000508.1:0-2829 GCA_035626755.1 Flavipsychrobacter sp. | reverse complement strand
ATCCTCCGTACAACCCGGGAACAACTGTGATATGAAATCAGCGGTAATAGGCGGGTTCTGTATCAGCACTGGTCCGTAAGGCGGAGATGTACAGGTCAGCAGGGTCGCCGTTATCGTGTACGATCCGGCCAGTAATCCACCTATAAATATTTGTCCGTTAGCATCAGCTACCAGGGTTATCTGCACTGTTGTTCCGTTAGCAGAGTAAGTGATCACATAGGTGCTGTCCGGCAATAGCCCCTCTAGTATCATCGTTGCATCCGAAGCACGGCAAAGGCTTGGCGGAGTTGTTGTCACATTAGTGATCACTGGTGTAGGATCATCAATTACCAGCGGACCTACGGAATCAGAAATACAGCCAAGGCTCGTGGTTATATAAATATAGTTGTAGCTGCCCGCACCAAGTCCTGTGATCTGCACCATGCTGTCGGCATCCGCGATGTCTATAACATTTGGCTGCGGCAGACCATTTTTGTAATAGTGTATAATGAAAGTATCACCCGGCAGCAGACCACCCCACAGATTTATTGTTCCGTCAAACATACCGCAGCCCGATACATCATAAGCTTCAGCAGAATCTATATCCGGATCCCAGCCCACGGTAACCTTCACGGTATCCCACTTTATCAGTGAGTCGCAGTTAGAGCTGGCCACGCCTTTTATAAAGTATCTCGATGTCACATCAGGACAAACAGTCAGTGTAGCAGAAGCTGTAGAACCTATAGTTGTTTGTGTACCTACCACGTTATTCAAAGAGTCAAATATGGTATAGGTCCATGCCGGGTCACCATCTGGCGTAAAGCGCCAGCCTTCATTAAAGGCATCCCACGCTCCGCCGTTGTAGCCGGGCACCACAGCATAACCGGCACCTGTCGCATCCATAATACCCAGTATGCCATTACCACTGTTCCAGTTCAGGCATATCGGGCGTTCCTGTATAAATACATCTATTGCATAGGTAGTTTCATAAAGAACGATCTGCTGCGTACCGAAAAGACCGGGACAGTTAGAAAGGTTAAACAAAGGCACATTATCCCACGATACCACAAAGGTGCGGCAGGGAGCAGTACCATAAGTAGCATAGCGTATGTTTCCACCCAGCGATGGGTCAATATCATAATAAGCACCCATTATACAGTTAAGTGTGCCGTCATTCTGGTTGCCCGGCAGCCCGCCCGATATGGGCCATGGATTATAAGCACCCGCCAGGGCTGTATTAAAGCATATCTGGCCATTAGCGCCAATCACGCACTGGTTATATTTTATACCAAAGAAGCAAAAGTCGAAAGGCAATTGCAGTACCTGGCTGTAAATATCATCTATACCCACAAGGATAGGTGTACCACCGGTAAAAGTCGTAGGCAGGTAGGGAATGGAAGAAACAACATATTCTGTTGTCGATTTCAGTGTTGTTGTACTGGTTACATTCAGGGGAGCGCAACTGCCGCGACAAATGGCGGTGTCTCCTGTACCGGTAAGAAAGGTCGTGTTATTAGGGGGACAGGGCAGTGGCTGAGCTGTAGCTGTGCCGCTGAGCAGCAACAATAGCAAGACCCCAAACAATCTATTTTTCATCTTTTTACAAATATTATTCGACTACAAATCTGATCCGTAGCAAGGGCATTTAGACCGAGCCTTAAAGATACTTATAAAAATGAAGACAGCTTTTTTGGCAAAAATGTTGGATATATATTCATCATATATAAACAAGAAATGGCTGCAATTGCAACCATTTCTGATATTCAAAATATCTTCTTTTGTCGCTATCTCAGCAGGGTCACGTTTCCCTGTTTCTTTTCCACTACACCGTTGGCAAAGCTCACATCTATCAGGTAAATATAAACACCTTGTGGCTGAGGCTCCCCATTGAACCTGCCATCCCAGCCACGACCGCCAATATCGGTAGTGAGGAATATCTCCTGGCCCCAGCGGTTGAATATCTGCATCTTAAAGGTTTTCACATCCCTTGAGGATAACTGGCGTGGAATGAAATAGTCATTACGGCTGTCGCCATCCGGGCTGAAAGCATTCGGCACGTCTACGTAGCAACCTTTTTCTACCAAAATAGTATCCACTGCAGAGCATGCTCCAATAGTTACTATCGATGTATATCTTCCCGGCTCCGTTACATTCTGGTTGAAGGAAGTGCCATCTATCTGCGCATCACCCAGCAGCCATTTCCAGCTTGCAGAAGGGTTACCTGCGTTTACCAGGTCCATCAATACCAGGTTTCCTGAACCCGGGCATAAAGATGTGTCAGGACCTAAATTGATCTGTGGATTTGGCTGCACTGTTATCACATATGTCGAATCCACATCATCACAAACCCTGCCCGTCGCTATAATATGAAGATTGTAAACACCCGCGTTCTCGTAAGCGTGCTGCATATCATGTCCGTAATCCAGCTTAATAATACCATCTCCGAAATCCCAGTTTACGCCCGTGCTTCCTGTGTCTGCATAACCTGCAAACACTACTATTTCTTCACCCGCACATATCATGTCGTCTTTGAAGTTAGCGGTGATCACCGTCAGCGAGTCTACTCTTATATCCTTGTAAGCCGTATCCTTACAACCAATAAAGTCTGTAACAACCAACATTGCTGTATAGTCTCCGGGATGCAGATAAACCGAGGCTGCAGTAGGCACACCGAAAGAATTCGTTTCGCCATTGCCAAAATCCCAATAGTAAGTAGTTGGTGGCGTAGCGGTCGATGCATCTGTAAAGTTCACAGTTCCGTTTTGGCAGATAGTTTCAAAGTCCACGGTAAAGTTCGCTAGTAGCGGGTGATTGATGATCACGTCATGCGTTACTGAATCCACACACACG
>DASPNB010000507.1:0-2898 GCA_035626755.1 Flavipsychrobacter sp. | reverse complement strand
ACAAGCGTGGTAGACATATATACAAGCAGCTGTATCAGCATCCACACCTCGAGCCCTTTGCCTATCATCTCGTCCATGTACAGCCAGAAAAACTGCATCACCAGTACAAACAGCGTCACGAAAAAAGTGACCACAAATGGCCCGATGAAGCTTTTGATAATGAGTTTGTCCAGTTTTTTGATCAACTCAGGCTGATTTTGTGCAAACCTACGGAAAAGCGGGCTTTTGGTCTACTAAACAGCTTTTCATAGCGAAGGCTTGCATGCCGCAAGCCTTCGTTAACGAAATATATCGGACGAGACACCTCAGGCGCCAATACGGTGTTTCAGGTCCGCCACCTGCGTGCCCCAAAGGCGTTCCTGGTCTTTCAGTTCACTCTTTTCTGCAAAGTCAGTGATTCTTAGGATTGTCTCATTGGTTATTGGGCTCTGCTCTATGCGGAACTCAAAATACTCATCTACTCCATAGTGGTCCCAGCGATAAAGCACATATTCATTTTCGACTGCTTCCAGTATTTCAGCTGTATCGGGGGCGCCATTCCAACTAAAGTAAAAAACATTGTCTTTCTGATCTACCTTATCTGCGAACCATTCCTGTAGTCCCACCGGAGTTGACAAGAACTCATATAAAATAGCCGGGGAGCATCGTATGGGGAACTCAAGCGTGTACATTACCTTTTTCTTACTCATCGTGGATGGCTTCACTTTTGATCTCTTTGAGTTGCAATAATAAAAAAAGGAAGCAATAATCAAAATTTTAATTAAGCTCAGGCACAAAATTTGCGGGGGAAAACGGCTGAAATATTGTGCAGTGGCTGTTAAAAAATACTTAAAATAATTTTGGGTTGAATTGCTTAGAAGCTTAGATTTGCTATAGCAATGTCATTTTTGCCACAAATCACCACATTACAACAACAGTCTATTCTCTTAACTTACTCAACACGGTTTGCCTATGTCAATGCGTCAGCTTAAAATCACGAAATCGATTACCAATCGTGAAAGCCAATCCCTGGAGAAATACCTGCAGGAGATAGGAAAGGTGGACCTGATAACCCCCGAAGAGGAGGTTCAACTGGCCATCAAGATTAAACAGGGCGACCAGAGAGCGCTCGAAAAGCTTACCAAAGCCAATCTTCGTTTCGTCGTTTCAGTAGCCAAGCAGTACCAAAACCAAGGTCTTTCCCTCAGTGACCTCATTAACGAGGGTAACCTGGGCCTCATTAAGGCAGCGCAGCGCTTCGATGAAACAAGAGGTTTTAAGTTCATTTCTTATGCAGTATGGTGGATTCGCCAATCAATACTGCAGGCATTAGCAGAACAATCGCGTATCGTTCGTCTTCCGCTGAACAAAGTGGGCTTGTCTAACAAGATAAGCAAGGCTTATTCCCAGCTGGAACAGGAATATGAGCGCGAACCATCTACAGAGGAACTGGCAGAACTGCTGGACATCGGCACCGAAGAAGTAGAAACTACTCTTGGTGTTGCTGCCCGCCACGTATCTGTTGATGCGCCTTTCGTAGACAGTGAAGACAATACCCTGCTGGATGTACTGGAAAATCCCAATTCAGAATCGGCAGATTCAGGCCTTGAGCACTACGACTCACTTCGCTGCGAAATTGAACGTTCACTCAGCACACTTACAGATCGCCAACGCGATGTAATCAAACTGTATTTTGGTATCGGGGTTGAACATCCAATGAGCCTGGAAGATATAGGCGAGAAATTCTCATTAACACGCGAGCGCGTACGCCAGATCAAGGACAAAGCTATTACTAAGCTCCGTACGGCTACACGCTGCAATCTTTTAAAATCTTATTTAGGCAATTAATTACTTTTACATTATAGATAAGGCGGGCTTCGTGCCCGCCTTATGATTATTTAGCAACGTTACTCACTTCCATTCTCCATTATACCCCATTTATCAGCAAGCACACTCCATTCCTCGTTCGGCAAACGGGAAATACCGTCATAGAGTCCTGCGGCCTGTCTTTGGCGAAAGGCTTCATATAAAGTAACAGCACAAGCCACTGATATATTCAGCGATTGCACCATGCCAACCTGTGGAATGATGAAATTGCCATCGCAGAGTTTCAATACATCTTCGGTAACACCGGCATGCTCATTTCCAAACAATAGGGCTACCGGCTCTATAAGCTTCAGGTCGTAAAGAGAGTGTGATTCTGCACCCAAATGGGTGGCAAATATTTTGCTGTACTTCTTTCGCAGGGCGTCGAAGCAGGCTTCAGTATGGTCAAACTGGTGAATGGTGAGCCAACCAGCAGCCGAAGCAGAGCTCTTTTTGCCGAACCTATCGTGACGGCCGATCTGGGTATTGAGCACATAAATCTCCTGTATTCCCACTGAATCGCAGGTGCGCATAACAGCAGAAATATTGTGCGGATCATTTACATTTTCCATCACTACTGTCAGATCGGGTTGGCGATGGTTTAAAACAGTTGTGATACGTTCTTTACGCCTGGGAGTCATGCCGCAAAAATATGGCCTGGGAGGCAGCTTTTTTAGTAAATTTGAACATTGTGAGACCCTCTGTAACACAAATAGCCATTAAGAAAGTGGCAGCATTGTCTATCAGCGAAGCTGATGATATGCTGGCTGCTGAAGAACCACTTGAAATAAGACTGGAATATGGCGCTGAAGGAGCCAGGACACAGAAAAGTATCTCTGTGACTATGCGCACGCCCGGGAATGATTTTGAGCTGGCCACGGGCTTTCTTTATACCGAAGGCATTGTACATAAGGGCGGGGATATAGCCGGCATTAAACACTGCAATGGCGAGAACGAGAATGTGGTAAAGGTGATGCTCAGCCCCTCGGTGCAGCCGGATATGGCTAAACTGGACAGGCATTTTTATACCACATCGAGCTGCGGGGTATGTGG
>DASPNB010000506.1:0-3961 GCA_035626755.1 Flavipsychrobacter sp. | reverse complement strand
TGGGCGCCCCTGCAGGCTTTTTCCATGTCACAGTCGACTTCGCCGATGTTACGGCAGGTGTAGATATCAAGACCAGCCGTCCTAACTACCCCTCAGGATACTATCCTTATTCATCTACTACCACTTATAAGTACCATGCAGCAACCAAACCCGACATGAAAGTGATTCCGGCCAGCAGTACAGGAGGATTCAGCCTGCTATGGAACGAAAAGGACCAGAATGAGAGCATTGTAGTCGCCAAAGACATATCTTCCGGTTATACCTACCATACAGACCTCGTTCAGGACCCAACGAGAATTAAAAGCCGCCTTTTCAACTTTGCCAAGGCGATGGACCCCGTTGTGATAGAAACAACCCGCGAACAGTATAAAACTGCGGCTAAAAAAGCCTTGGAAAAATATGCTGACACCTTTGTAGCCTTGGCTATGAACCTGAAAAAAGACTAACGGACGCTACTTTAGCTCAGCTGTGGCATTACTTTTTACTCCTCAAAGTAAAAAGTAATGCCCTTTTGCTATGAAGCTGAAGCTCACTGTTCTAATACTAGTATGTTTTTTATTTTCCTGCATGTCTGCAAGAAAGGCGGGGAAATACTACACCCAGGCTGTAAACGATAGTCTTAAAGTAGACGCTGTTATTGTACCCGGACTTGCCTTTAAAAGTAGAGACTGGCCAACCCTGATGAAACGCCGCGTTATCTGGTCTTGGATCTTATATAAGAATGGTATCACTAAACATGTTATCTATTCCGGTGGTGCGGTGTACACCCCGCATATTGAGGCATATGTAATGGGACTTTATGCACAAAAATTGGGTATTCCCCGCAAAGACATTTTTTATGACACGGCCGCCCAGCACAGTACTGAAAATGTGTACTACTCATACCTGATAGCAAAGAAGCAGAACTTCAAGTCTATCGCCCTTACCACGGACAGGTACCAGACCGGCTTCCTGAAACGCTTTCTGAAAAGGAAATTTCGCAGTCCCATTCACTTGATACCGGTTTTTAAAGACAGTGTAGCCAAATATGAACACCTCGACCCTGCTATAGACACTAACAGGGTTCTTGTAAAGAGGCGCGGAGAATTCAAGTCCATCCGCGAACGTTATCCTTTTATGCACCGCATACGCGGCACCCACGGAATGAATATTCCCTGGCATAAGTATAGAGAAGGGAAAGTAGATGCCCTATAGCAGATATCCACATTATGTCATTCATAGAAAGACTCAGAGTATCTTTAAAATATGAACTGCAATTTCAACCCATTCCCTGTTTTAGAAACCGAACGCCTCACACTCAGGCAACTGACCTTGAATGATGATAACGAGGTTTTCTTTCAGCGTTCCGACGAGGAAATGAATAAGTATGTAGGCAATCCGCCGGCAAAGTCGATCGAGGAAGCCCGTGAATGGATCAACAAGATCAACTCTTTTGCAGTTAATGGAGAATCAATATTCTGGGGCGCTACACTTAAAGGTGAAGAAAAACTGATAGGCGGATTCTGCATCTGGAACCTTTCACATGAGCACACCAGGGCTGAGGTGGGTTTTGGCATCTACCCCGTTCACCAGAACAAAGGGTATATGACTGAGATACTCAGGGCAGGCCTGCAGTATGGATTCGAACAAATGCAGCTGAGCACAATCGAAGCCCATACGCATGCGAAGAACATCAGCTCTTTGAAAGTGCTTGAAAAGTATAATTTCAAATTAAAGGAAGATCAGCAAAGTCACGAAGGCAGTCACTATCTGGCATTTGAATTACACCGGCATAGTTTCAGGTCAGCCTGATAAAAAAAAGGATATGCGTGAGCACATCCAAAATCAACCTTTATGTTTTTTAGAATTTTACATTGTAGAAAGCAACAATAGCTACACCTGTAAAAGCCAGGAAGAAAAGGATAACAAATAACCTTCCAGCTGCGGTAAGTTTGAATAGCTGCTCTTCATCTATCTTGGAATCCCAGAAGTCGGAACGGACTTTTACCTGCTTCTTACTTTGCATGCGGCACAAATATGCCAGGCCAATAAAGGCAAGAAAACAAGCAATATCTTTTATCTCCACCTTCATTCTATAGCCTGCAAAAGCTACTACGAAAAGGCAGGCTGCAGCACATAGCGACAAAATAATACCCGAGTAAGCTACCTGCCTGATAATACGATTCATATTCTTGCGAACAAGGACCTCATCTTTAAGGTCAGTCCGTGCCATTTTCAACTGCTTGATCGGCGGGTAATAATGCTTGGAGTAATGTACCCTGTACCAAACCTCCACCGGGTGTGGCGCTGACTGAGTTTTATCCTTCATGGGCAATTTGTTTTGGTGAGTATTATTTCTGAAAATAATGCATTTAATTCTATAATGCAAGTTTTTTTCTAATAAAATCCTGTTTTTCACACGGTTAAATCCCTGTACTCCTTTAACAAAAAATAATGGACGGTGGCACGGCTTTGACTCTATTAAGGCGATTAGGAACAAATTATTGAATTATGAAACGGATATTAATAATATTAGCGACTGCTGGCTTTCTGAGCTCATGTGATAACGCAGCCAGGAGAGAACAGGAGGCAGCCATGAAGGCTCAGCAATACACCATGGACTCACTCCGCCAGGAATTGGCAAGGCAAAGCGTGATCGACTCAATGGCTGCTGTAGCGCTGGCAGAGGAGGAAGCACGGATGGAAGAACAAAAAGCTGTTCAAAGGTCTGCAACAAGATCCTCGTCAGGCCGGTCATATTCTTCAGCTAGCCGTTCAGGTTCTTATGCTGCGGAAAGAAATGATCCTCCCGCCCCAACAGTTGTGTACCGGGATGTACCCGCAGAACTTCAAAAGAAACGTTGGAGCTCTAAGGCAACAGGGGCCTTGATAGGTGCTGGTGCCGGTGCGCTGGGTGGTGCGCTGATAGGTAAGAAAAAGGGTACTGGTGCTATAATAGGTGGTGCCTCAGGTGCTGCAGTAGGTCTTGGTGCAGGTGCAATTATAGATGCTAACAGGAAAAAGAAAGAAGAACAGAGGCGCCTGGAACAACAACAGCAAAACAGGTAAAGCGCTCTACCGATAAAAAATAGCCCGTTTCCAACGGGCTATTTTACTTTTATCTTTTCGCTGTCACGCTTCAGGTTCCATTTTACGAGCTTGACAATTAGCGCAAGCGGCATGGGCTTATCCAGCGGAAATTGAATAGATCCCTTACCCTGCTTGTATGGTGCCATTTCTTTCTCCAGAGTACCATTGGCTGGAACAGGATAAAAACCAATATGCTTTTTGTAAGCAGCAAAATAAACAAGGTTGCCATTTTGTACGTAAGTAGGCATACCGTATTTAATTGTCTCTGTCGCTTTGGGAGCTGTCGTACGTACTATTCCGCGCACCAACCGCAGCACCTCTTGCACTTCTGCAGGAAATGAAGAAATGTAGTCGTCTATGTTAGCCGCAACGTTACTGTTCATTGAAGTCATTTTACTTTCACATACTTGGTTCAGTACCCTATTTCTTTTTGGTGGGCTTGGGTTTAAGACTTTTCACATAGTTAAGGCTGATCCGGAAATAGTCTTTCATCTGGTCCTTTTTCTTAAACAGCTTCTCGGGCACTGCCACATACTCTTTCAGCACCGTTCCGTGAGCTTCACAAAGGCTGGCCTTGTGTTTTACTATGAACTCATCCCTTTCCTCTGCCGGAAGCCTCAACGCCAGGCTGCCATCCTTAGCCAGGAAGGAGAACATGTGGCCGTTAAACGAAGTATAGGGCATACTAGCCCCTTTGCGTTCTATGTCCTTCAGGTCTTTTATGAGCTCATCGTATAGACTCAATCTTTCCTCCGAAATACCACTATCCGCCTTAGTTTTTGCCATACCGGTGTTTTTATAAAAATAGGAACATTTTCAAGCTCTGCGGGGCCTTAGGGTATGAAATTTTAGATATCTATCACAAAGAATGATCACTATGAAACAAATACTA
>DASPNB010000505.1:0-3438 GCA_035626755.1 Flavipsychrobacter sp. | reverse complement strand
CCTTACTTCATTATCAGGTTAAGCAGTTACCGTGTAACGATGCTGGGAGAAGTAGCAAAACCAGGACAGTTCACAATTCCAAATGAAAGAATTTCGTTATTGGAAGCAATTGCCTTGGCTGGTGATTTAACATCGTATGGCAGAAGGGACAACGTTCTTGTGGTAAGGGAGATCAACGGGCAGCGGTCCTTTCAGCGGTTAGACCTTCGTAACCCGGAAATAATGAACTCCCCTTATTTTTATTTACAGCCCAACGACATGGTGTTAGTGGACATTAATAAGAACAAGGCTGCAGCGAGTGACCAGGCAACAGTTAGAAATATTTCGCTGGCAACGAGCATAGTATCGGTGCTTGCCATTGTAATCAGCATTTTGCGATAGAAAAGAAAAGATGGAATCAAACGGCTTACCATTTCATGAAAATGTAAGGCAAACGCCTTCCCCACGTGAGTTTATCATGAGGTATCTAAAATACCTTCCATGGGTAATGGTGTCACTGGCTGCCGCCCTTATTGTAGCTAAGATCAGGCTGCGCTATGCTGTGCCCGTATATCGCACAGAAGCCAGGTTACTTATTAAAAAAGAGCAACCTTACGGGCGTTCCAATGATAAATTCGATGATATTTTCATGGGTGGCAACATCCAGAACGTGTACAACGAAATGCAGATACTCAAGAGCAGGCCGCTGGCTTACAAAGTAGCTAAACAGCTCCGGCTGCAAACTACCTGCTATAATGTTGGCAACATCAAGAGCACGCTGCTGTACAGGGAAACGCCTATTGGTATCTACCCCATAGATCCGGTTGATTCACTTACCAGCGTTTCATTGCAGATAACCATTACTGATAATGATCATTTTAAGCTGAATGAAAAAGGGCAGGTATACCCTTTTAACCAGGCGCTTGATATAAACGGGAAACAGTTTCGGGTGGTAAAGCTCACATCCCAAGTGTTCGATGCCAACAATAGTAACGTTTACCAGATCTCTCAAACTTCCATACAAAACGCTGCCGAAGGTGTTGTGGGCGGGCTGACAGTAGGGCTGGCCGATAACTTCGGGCAAATAGTGAATTTGTCCTACGAATCGGAGAACCCCCAGATGGCCGTAGACATTCTTAATACGTTGATGGATGCTTATAAAGAATCCAATATAGAAGATAAGCGACAGATGCGCATATCCACGCTGGAGTTCATTGATGAGAGGTTAGACAGTCTGAAAGTGGAGCTTGGCCTGGTAGAAAAAGACCTTACAGAATTCCTGGAGCGCAGGAAGGCATTTGAGCTTGGCAAACAATCAGAATTGTACCTTGACAAGCTCAGTGCAGAATCATCCAACCTTTTGCAACAAGAGATCAAGCTGTCAACTATCGACTGGCTAATTAACTACATCAAGAATAATTCATGGAAAGTAATTGTTCCCGTTCAATTGGGAACAGAGGAGCCAACCATACAACCGCTGATTGTGCAATACAACCAGTTACAACAGGAAAGGCAGAATGCATTGGCAAGCATGCCGGAGAATAACCCCTACATTCAAAATACGCTAAACCCTCGCCTCAATAAATTAAGGAACGATATTCTCGAAGCGCTCACTAATGTGCGCCAATCATACAGGATTACCAAAGGTAGTCTTGAAAAGCAAAGCAGCGACCTGGAGGGCAAATTGCAGTCTATTCCTTCAAAAGGACGGGAGCTCACCGAGCGGGAGAGGCAAAGGAAGATCAAAGAAGAGCTGTACCTGTTCCTGTTACAAAAAAGAGAGGAAACAGCCATTGCATCTGCATCAACCTTATCAGACAGCAAGGTAGTTGAACCTGCAAGGGCCGGCGGAACTCCCATTAAACCAGACAGACGCTCCATTTATATTATTGCCATATTCATTGGACTGGCGCTACCTGCCGGCCTGATCGTTCTTAAAGAATATTTGAACGATAAGGTGAATGACCGCTCAGACATTGAACGCATTACCGATGCGCCGTTCATTGGTGAAATTGGTCACTCGGATGATACGGGAGCCCTGGTGGTTACACAGAACAGCCGCCGTTTCATTTCAGAGCAGTTCCGCATTATACGCACTAACATCCAGTTCATGCTTAACAATGTGCAGAACCCTGTTATCATGGTTACTTCATCATTCAGTGGGGAAGGAAAATCGTTCGTAAGCACGAACATGGGTGCGGTAATGGCGCTTACAGGAAAGAAGACGGTGATCATTGAGCTCGACATCAGGAAACCTAAGATCGTTTCAAACCTTAAATTAAAAAAGCAGTCAGGCATTACGAACTTTATTGTTGGCCGCAGCACTATCCAGGAGATCATTATTCCTGTGCCTGATGTAGACAACTTGTATGTAATTCCCTGCGGACCTTTGCCACCCAACCCCGCTGAAATGCTGCTTGATCCCAAGCTGGCCGAATTATTTGAGTACACTCACAAGCATTTCGAGGTTGTAATAGTTGATACGGCGCCTGTTGGGTTAGTAAGTGATGCAGTAGTCATTGGCGAAAAAGCTGATTGCACATTATTTATTCTGCGGCAGGGATACACTTACAAGAAACAAATTGCGTTAATTGACGAATTATACAGGCATAAAAAGCTTCCGAGGCTCTCACTGATGCTAAATGATGTGGAAGTGGGCCAGGGTTATGGTAACTATTATGGCTACGGCAAACATGCTTATGGTTATGGTGCAGGTTATTTCCAGGAAGAGGCCAAACCCAGGAAGAGTTTCTGGAAGCGCATGATCAGGACCGTTAAATTTTGGTAATCAGATGAGCTACTCTGCACACCCGACTGCTGTAATAGATGAAGGCTGCGAGATTGGAGATGGCACTAAGATCTGGCATTTTTCACACGTAATGTCGGGCTGTAAGATCGGCAAAGATTGTAACCTTGGGCAGAACGTAGTGGTATCACCCCAAGTGGTTTTGGGTAACAATGTAAAAGTCCAGAACAACGTTTCCATTTACACGGGAGTAGTGTGTGAAGACGATGTTTTCCTGGGTCCCTCTATGGTGTTCACCAACGTGATAAATCCCCGCAGCGCCATTGCAAGAAAAAATGAATTCAGGCAAACGATCGTTAGAAAAGGCGCCAGTATAGGTGCAAATGCCACGATAGTATGCGGCAATGAAATAGGCGAGTATGCGATGATAGGCGCAGGCGCAGTAATTACAAAAGCAGTTCCTGCATACGCCCTTGTAGTTGGTAACCCTGCAAAGCAATTAGGTTGGATCAGCGAATATGGCCACCGCCTGCAGTTTGATGAAGATGGCATGGCAGTTTGTAAAGAAAGCGGGCAGAAATATATATTGACCAATAACTCCGTAAGTAAACTTATAAACTCAGTTATACATAAATGACAACCGGTAATCAGCAAGTAAAGTTTGCAGTGTTAGGTTGCGGCCATATTGGAAAGCGCCATGCAGAAATGATCCA
>DASPNB010000504.1:0-2292 GCA_035626755.1 Flavipsychrobacter sp. | reverse complement strand
CGTCGTAAAAAAGTATGTGCTTGCGCAGATTAGGCGCCAGTTCTTTTTCTACTCTTTTTATCAGCGTTTCAGCTATAGAGTGTTTCAGTCCGCGGTATTCTTCACCCCTCATATAGTTGCCGTGCTCATCCACGCTTGTTTCCCAGTTGTTGTTCAGATGCATATAGGCAGGCATAAAGAGCACCAGTGTCCCCTGTCCTTCGGGCGCCAAAGATTTATCCCTGAACGATGGAGCCAGTATCGATATCTCGCTTTTTTCCGGGTCACCACCGCACTGCTCTTCCCTGGGTACTATTTCGCTGGACAGGTGCACCAGTTCTTCATTAAAGCCAAGTTGCTCTGTGGGGCAGTCCAGTGCAATAGACACTGTGACAGATGAGCTGTACAGGTCGGCGTTGCGCAGCTTATTCTTTAGTTTTCCAGGTATCGCAGTTTCGGGCAAGAGCTTTTCGTACAGCAGTTCGATATCGCAGGCGGCTATCACGTAGCGGCTGCGTACTTCATAGTGTTGTCCTCTATGCTCCAGGGCCACTCCCTTGCAGGTATCTCCTTCCAGTAATATTTTGGTTACGCTGCATTTAAAGAACAGGTCGTTTTTGTAGTACTCTATTATGTACTTTAACCACTCCGGTATCACTTGTCCTCCGCCTTTAGGTGGCGATTGGTAGTCACCGTAGTAAGCCCAGCCTATCGGAACCAGGCACGAGAGCAATTCTGTATCTGCGGAGAATATCTTGTGCAGCTCAGGATCTTTAAAGTACTTATTCAGACCCTTCTTTATTCCTTTTTCTCCTTCATATCCTATAAAGGGTATAAAAGGCATAGCGAACTTCAGCAGGTTCATTTTGTTTGCCATCTTCTCGAAGAAACTCATCGTTTCTTCCGACCTGAAGATGTGCCCGAAGTTGGCAAATGAATGACCCAGTCTTTTGGCTGCTTTAAAGAAGCGCTCCAGCCCTTCCTTTTCATGCGGGAACTCTTTTATAAGCTGAGCTTTCAGTTCCTCGGGGTTGTTGGTCAGCAGGTAATCATGGGTTTCGCCTTTATACCTTCTTATTCTCTTTTGCGGAACAACTTTAGGATGATCGCTGCCCAGTATGCGGAATATTTTTTCAGCCATTCCGCCCGGTGCGCATTGGTTCAGCCAGTGAATTGCTGTATCAAACCGGAAATCTTTTCTGCGGAATCCTGCCAGGTATCCTCCTTCATGAGGTTCCTTCTCCAATACACAAACGGAATACCCGAAGCGGCTTAGTAATGCACCCGCTGTAAGGCCACCTACTCCCGCGCCGATGATCACTACATCATATTCCGGTTTTAATTCAATCTTTCGCATAAAGGGGTAAAATGAAATAAACCATATAGAGCCTATATGGTTTATAAAAAACTTGCCCGCAAGATAACCTATTATCAGCTATTTGCCAGTTCGGCCTTGCGCAGGAGGTACTTACCCAGCACGTCAAATTCTATGTTCACTATGCTGTCTTTTTCTATGTAGCTGAAATTGGTGTGATTATAAGTGTACGGTATAATGGTAACGGTAAGTTCATTTTTACCCACGTTAAATGCTGTAAGGCTTACGCCATTAATGCATATCGATCCTTTTTCAATGATCAGTGCTGCAAACTCTTCAGGAAAGCTGAATTTAAACAGCCAGCTTCCTTCCAGTTTTTGTTTCTCTGAGCAAACTCCTGTGCAGTCTACGTGCCCTTGCACAAAGTGTCCGTCCAGCCGGTCGCCCACTTTCATGGCGCGCTCTATGTTCACTACCTCTTCTTCCTGCCATTGCCCCAGGTTTGTTTTTGCCAGTGTCTCTGCCACTGCTGTTACACGGTAGCATTTGCCGCTTATCTGCACCACGGTCAGGCACACGCCGTTGTGCGCTACCGACTGGTCTACCTTCAGCTCATGGGCAATATCACTTTCTATCCAGAAATCTATATTGCTTCCTTCCGGTACGATCTCATTTACCGTACCCTCACATTCTATAATGCCTGTAAACATATTTTATTGAATGGGTGTTGCAGTACCCCTGTGATATTTAATGCCGGCCGTATCACCTACCTGTGTAAAGCTGAGGCGCACTCGTTCCGTTGCATCCACTGCGAAGGTTCCGCTGATGGTGTCTTTTATATTGCATAGCGGCTGACCGTTGGTAATAGTGCTATCTATGGTCGCTTTAAAATATCTGCCCGCTGTCAGCTTTATCGAATCAAATGGCCCGCAGTATCCTACCATTGCCATCCTGGTCTTGCTCAGGGCATAAATGTCTACTGTATCTGTCACTACATA
>DASPNB010000503.1:0-2119 GCA_035626755.1 Flavipsychrobacter sp. | reverse complement strand
ATCTCCGCATGCGCCGTACTATCTGTAAGTTGCTCCACCTGGTTATGCCCCCGCGATAATATCTTATCCCCCCACGTTACGATAGCTCCTACAGGCACCTCACCTGCATCATACGCCAGCCTTGCCTGCCGCAAAGCCTCCCGCATAAAATACTCATCATCAAAAACCATACACCCGCAAACTACAGATTAATAAGTAAAAAACACATTAGTAATTACTCGTGCAGGGATGCCTTAAACGCAGTAGGGTCAGTACGCCTTTTCGGCGTCGGACCCGTTACGAGCTACTCGCGCAGGAGAAGCCCCGCTTTATAGGTTTGGGATCTACTCTCGCAGGGAAAGCCCCTTCAGGGGTTTGGGGTTTTGCTCTCGCAGGAGAAGCCCCTTTAGATTCGTGTTAAATTCCAAACCTATTTTGCGCTTTTTACTTAATTTTGAATCTAAGGCGGCTATATGTCAGCCTGTATAGGGAATAGTTCTTCAGAACTATTCTCTATTTTTTTAAGGTCCTGTTTAGACCTTGTTTCTTTTTGGAGATACTCGACGTCAAATGGCTTCTTAGTCGTGTAGATGGTGTATATCATTTCGAGTAATTTTCTTTGGACCGCTACCGCTGCTTTCATTTTTATTCCGGTTCTGCTTACTATGGTAGCATACGTTGACCTATATCGCTCACAATGCCTTATAGCAGCCAGCGCGGGCAGATGCATTGCTTTTCTCAGATGCTTATTGCCTCTTTTGGATATCCGCGGTTTGCATCGGATTGATGTACCAGACTCTTTTTCCTTCACATCAAGTCCAGCATAACTCGTTAATTGGCGCTTGTTGTGTATCAATGAAAAACCATCCGTTTCTGCAAGGACAGTTATTGCAGTCAACAGCCCAACACCCGGTATCGTAGTGATCAACTTCGTAGCCTCTGCGATATCATCATTGTTCTTGTTGATGTCGGTTATCTCAGAGATTATTTCCTTGATCTGCTTGTTGAGCATTACTATTCGGGCCTTTATCCGTGCCACTGCTTTTTCATAAGGATTAGCCTCCGTCTGCTCTGCATGCAATTGGTTCTTGTTCATCGTCCGTTCGGCTATCAGCTGGTCTCTTTCACGCGTTACCTGCCTTAATTCCCGATAAACCTTTTGTGGACGTACCCAGTCTTCTAACTTCCTTTCAAGACCATATAGTGCAATAGTTTCGGACATGGTTTTATCAGTAACGGTCTTTACATCCAGCGTCCTGAAGAAATTAGTGACCTTGGTGGGCATTACTATACTTACTGTATATCCCTTTGCCGATAGGTGATACGCTAAAGCTTCATGATATATCCCTGTGGCTTCCATTACAAAGCGAAGATGTGTATCCGCCTGTGTATACTTCTTCACCCACAGCAGCAGTGCTGCGAACCCCTTTTCATTATTATTAAAGGTTTTATAGGCATATATCTCTGTATTAGCTTCCTGGTCCATACATCCAAGAGAAACATCGATCTTCTTGTGGGCAACATCAATGCCAACGACTTGTTTTAATAATTTTTTGATCATGAATGTGGATTTTTAAATCTCCACAAGTGAAAACCCTTCTTCGTTTTTCCTCCTGATTGGCTATTCTGGATATACCTCAAATACGATATTCCTTACATTCTGTTCAAACTCAAAAAGGTAAAAAAGAATGAGGCATTATCTAAAGGACAACATGCATAATAGCTGTTAGGGGGTCGATGTGCTCTCATTCTTTTTCACTCATAGAAACCTTTTATTTAGAAATATTGTCATTTCTAAAAGTAGACTTTTCTTCTAGAGTGCAAACATAGGAGGGGTTTGGGATTCTCAGGTTTGAATAGGGTCAGTACGCCTTTTCGGCGTCGGACCCGTTACGAGCCACTCGCCCAGGAGAAGCCCCCTTTATAGGTTTGGGATCTACTCTCGCAGCGAAAGCCCCTTCAGGGGTTTGGGGTTTTGCTCTCGCAGGAGAAGCCCCTTTAGGGGTTTGGGGTTTAAGCGTTTGGGGTTTTCGTATCCATCAATATCGTCACCGGCCCATCATTCACTAGTGCCACCTTCATATCCGCACCAAATACACCCGTACGCACAGGCTTGCCTGTTTTTTCTGTAAGTGCCGCC
>DASPNB010000502.1:0-3202 GCA_035626755.1 Flavipsychrobacter sp. | reverse complement strand
ACTAGGCATTTTCAGAACACAATATTTTTCTTCTTTGGCATTCAGCTGTGCGTAAGTACCTGCAGAACGCGCAAGTGCTCCGCCACGGCCGGGCTGTAATTCAATGTTATGTATTACAGTACCAAGCGGCATGTTCTTCAGTGCAAGCGCATTTCCTACTTCAGGAGCAGCTTCAGGACCGCTTATTACAGTTGCACCTACTTCCAGGCCTTGTGGGGCAAGGATGTAACGCTTTTCACCATCGGCATAAGCCAGCAGTGCGATGAATGCTGTACGGTTCGGATCATATTCGATGCTCTTAACAGTAGCAGGAATATTGTGCTTATTACGTTTGAAGTCGATGATACGATACATCTTCTTGTTACCGCCACCTATATAACGCATAGAGCGACGACCATTTGAGTTACGGCCACCGGTGCCATGCATTGGCTCCAGGAGACTCTTCTCAGGAACATTAGTGGTAACTTCAGCATATGCGTTACCTATTCTCCAACGTGTTCCGGCTGTTACCGGCTTATATTTACGTAATGCCATTTTCTTTTTCTTTTTTCATTCCGCCAGGCGGAACAAGTATTACATTGAGAAAAGATCTATTGAATCTCCTTCTGAAAGAGTTACTACAGCTTTCTTATAAGCGCCTTTTACACCTTGTATAAAGCCTGCCTTAGTGAAGCGCGATTTGCTCTTACCAGGAACAACTATTGTGTTAACGTCAGTGACCTTTACACCATAGAATTCTTCTACAGCTTTCTTGATCTCCAGCTTGTTAGCCCTCCTGTCCACTTCAAATGTGTAACGACCATTCTTTTCCATCTGGTTGTTCACCTTCTCGGTTATCAGCGGCCTTACCAAAACGTCAGTGAGTATCATTGTTAATTATTATCTCTGTTACGAAAATTCTTTTTTATGCTTCTACAGCTACTATTTCTTCATTGAACAGCTTTGCAGCGCTCTCAGTGAATATCAGTACGTTGGCGTGAACCAGGTCGTAAGTATTCATGTCGCTCAGCACAGTTGTTTTGCTATCCGTCAGGTTACGGCTGCTCAGGTATACGTTTGCATCATATTCAGGCAGTATCACCAGGCTCTTGCGGCTTTCACCACGCAGGCCATTCAGGATGGTTTTGAAGTCCTTAGTCTTCGGCGCGTCCATCGTCAGGTCTTCAACTACCACGATCTTGTTTTCGCGGGCTTTGTAAGACAGCGCAGATATCTTAGCCAGGTCTTTCACCTTACGGTTCAGCTTAATGCTGTAAGCGTGCGGCTTAGGACCATTTATTGTACCACCACCTTTATATAGGGGGTTACGGATGTTACCCTTACGAGAACCACCGGTACCCTTTTGGCGGTGCAACTTCTTTGAAGAACCGTGTACTTCTGCACGGGTCTTAGTGCTGTGGTTACCTTGACGCTGAGCGGCCAGATATTGCTTTACAGCCAGGTAAATACAATGATCATTGGGCTCAACACCAAAAATATCATCCGGTAAGTCCAGTGTACGACCGGTTTTAGCACCTTTACTATTTAAAACGTCAACTTGCATGACTGAAATTAATTCTGAATTAAAACAATAGAACCATTATGACCAGGAACCGAACCACTTATAAGTATGTAGTTCTGCTCAGGGAAAATCTTTACAACTTTCAGCGCCTTGATCTTTACGCGATCGCCACCCATACGGCCAGCCATGCGCATACCTTTAAATACGCGGCTGGGGTAAGATGAACCACCCACAGAACCCGGGGCGCGCTGACGATCGTGCTGACCGTGCGTAGCTTCACCCACACCCGAGAAACCGTGGCGCTTAACCACACCCTGGAAACCTTTACCCTTAGAAGTACCTACTACAGATACTTTCTCTCCTTCTGTAAAGATCTCACAAGTGATAGCTTCACCAACTTGCTTATCAATGGAACAATTACGAATTTCTTTTACGATAGACTTAGG
This sequence comes from Flavipsychrobacter sp., assembly GCA_035626755.1. Taxonomy (GTDB): domain Bacteria; phylum Bacteroidota; class Bacteroidia; order Chitinophagales; family Chitinophagaceae; genus MKUN01. The sequence goes on along the minus strand of DASPNB010000502.1, from coordinate 1,255 downwards.
CGTAGTATTTGCCTTAGCGAAGTGATTGATCTCTGCTTTAGGAGTGTTTTTCTCTTTTGCTTCGCCAAATGCGATTTGCAGAGCATCATAACCGTCGGTATCCACGGTTTTCTTTTGAGTAACCACACAAGGGCCAGCTTCGATAATGGTGCAGGAAACCTGCTTGCCATTCGGCTCAAAAATGCTGGTCATGCCGATTTTTTTACCAATAATACCTTTCATTTTCTTATAGTTTAGCTCAGCGCCCGGGTGCCTTAGTTTTGTGTGGACCGGGATAAGCCGTTTTCAATAATATTAAAGAACCAAATATCTGTTACGCCTTGATCTCTACCTCAACGCCGCTGGGCAGGTCGAGCTTTGAAAGAGCGTCAACTGTACGCGAAGAAGACGTATAAATATCCAACAGGCGCTTGTGAGTGCACAATTGGAACTGTTCACGTGACTTTTTGTTTACGTGCGGTGAACGCAATACTGTAAAGATCTTCTTCTCTGTAGGCAAAGGAATAGGGCCTGTAACCACTGCTCCTGTGTTGCGCACAGTCTTAACGATTTTCTCTGCCGATTTATCCACCAGATTATGGTCGTAAGATTTAAGCTTTATTCTGATACGCTGTGACATACTTATAAATATCTTCTTTCCCGTAAAATTTGGGACTGCAAAGGTAAGAGTACTTTTCTATTTGAGCAAAATATTTCTAAAGTTTTTTGAAATAGCCGGCGAATTGACGAAGAACCCAGTAAAACCAAGGCTTCGCAGTACCTCCTTACACCTCGGAATGGACGCAAATTTCGGGATTTATTCTAGTTTTACGGAAGGTACGCCTGCGCCCTGATAAAATAAATCTCTTATTTATACCGTCTTATCAACTATGCAGACCAAAGACATCTTGATGAAAGCCTACAGCTCCCTCCCCTGCTTATGCCTGGCTAGTCTCGCCATCTGCATTCTGATTTCTGCGCTGGCCTGGGATGGCATATCCTGGCAAAATACGCCCGGGGCAGGACTCGCTGGCTATGAGCGCTTCACCCCTTTTATAGACTTTATTATTTTCCCCACCGTTGCAGGCCTCCTCTTTTTACCCGTGTTGCTGTTGGTACAACTTATCCGGAAGCGGCGCATCAGCCCGCAAATGAAGCCTGCATTATTCAGTTACGGTCTTTTTCTTGCCTTCCTCGTCCTGGCTGTATACATGGACTGGTGGATAGACTAATGGACGCATTTTCAGTGTATATTGTCATCATGAAATACCTTTTA
>DASPNB010000501.1:0-2038 GCA_035626755.1 Flavipsychrobacter sp. | reverse complement strand
ACGGCCGAGGGCGGTATTGATGCTTACGGAAGTGATGTCTGCAATCTCTTTAAAACTGAGATCAGCATACATGCGAAGGACTATGACCTCACGCTGGTCTTCGGGCAACATTTCTATCAGCTTGCGAAGGCCGGCATTGGTTTGCCTCTGCTCTATACGTTCAGAATGATTGCCAACTGTAAGTTGGAATACCTCGGAGATATCCCTGCCATCGGCAAGCGTAACAGGAATATCCTTGCGTGTGCGGCGGAAGTGGTCCATACAGAGGTTGTGCGCTACACGAATAGCCCAAGGCAGGAATTTTCCCTGCTCGGAATATTTACCATCGCGCATTGTTTTGATGATCTTCAGAAAAGTTTCCTGGAAGATGTCTTCGGCGACATACTTGTCCTTCACGAGCATATACACGGCGGTATATATCTTGTCTTTGTGTTTGTGGATCAATGGCTCTAAAGCCTGCTCATTTCCTTGCAGGAAAGCGCTGATCAGTTCGGCATCCGGGATCTGGTGGGTGAGTTGCATATACTTTCTACCTTTTTAGATAACGTACAGTTACGCCATATCTAAGCAAATGTTTTAAAGTAGAAGTTTCTGCAATAAGCGGAATGGTTGAAATTTTGTTTAAAGTTATATATCTGTTTCTATCTAGCTGTTGCAAAAATGTTAAAACAGATGTATTTGTCTTTTTATTGTGTAAAAGAGGCAGTTTTCGGGGTGCCGCTTTGGTAGATAGACGAGGCATTGACAAAAAATGTTAGGGTCAGCTTCACATTTTTTTATAAATCATACTAAATCAATGCTTTATAAAAGCCAGCAAAAAAAGAAAAACCCTGCGCGTACGCAGGGTTAAACCAAAATCAACTCATCACCTATGAAACCCAAAATCCTATCGCCTAACCATCATATTATTCCTGCTTATATACATCATCCTGTTCAAATCCCTTTTCCTGCGATCGATAGCACGCTGTTCGCGGAAAGTAACCATACCATCTGCTTTTGCCATTATAATCTCCCGTTGCAGCTGCTTTTTAGCAAAATTTATCTGCCTCATCTCCCTGGGACTGTAGCCTGCGTTGTGCGCTATTACCGCACGGCGGTCTGCTCTATGCCTTACCTGCGCATCTGCTGTGCTGCCAATCATCATCAATCCTGCAATTGCTGCCATCATTATTGTCTTTCTCATAACCTTCTGTTTTAGTCTTTGATGGGTATAATGCGAACGGCGTGCCAGAATTTTTTTAGTGAGTGTTAAAAGGGACTTAAGATAGAATAGGGCTAAAATCAGAGCTCCCCCTGGAAAGGGGGAGCCGTACGCAATATGAAATTATAAACAAAAGAGACCGTGGTTAATCAGGCTTCTTGCCATCGAGGAACGTGTTGATGGTTTGGATAGATGCCTGTACTTGTTGCTGATCTTCGTTAGTACCTACGCTGTAATTGCTGTAGAAGTTATTAACGGATGCAACTGAATTGTCAAGGTTTACATTCTGGCGCATATATGCGGGAACATTTTCCAGCTCATCGGCGCTTTCTGTACCTTTTATATTGAAGCTCATTCTGCGGAGACGTTCAGCTCTGTCCTCCAGTGCTTGCTTTTGCTCCTCAAAGCGCCTTTTTTCTTCCAGCTCGTGCTCGGTGAGTACGTGGCTGCCTATTTTGGTTGGTATATCGAGAGGTGTATCTTTTATTACCATCTGCATAGGAGGAAGGTCTGCTACCTCTTCTTCATGTTCTTCCTCCTGCGGAAGCTCCGTTGGCGCTACGTTGAAATTGGTCACCTCATTGTTCATTACCACAGGCGCCTGCTCGTCTGCATCCATCTTCAGCACAAAGCGCTCTACATTCTCTTCAGTCTTTGCTTCTACCTTTACGGGGAAAGCAGGCTTAGGATCGAAGGCGTTGCTGCTTACAGGAGCTTCTACCAGAGTAGGAGCCATTTCGTCTACCATTTCGTCTACCCTATCCTCTACCCTATGGAAAGTCTCAGCAGTCGTTGCCACTACAGGAGTATTCATTACAGTATTGACCTTTCCTTCTG
>DASPNB010000500.1:0-2924 GCA_035626755.1 Flavipsychrobacter sp. | reverse complement strand
GAGGTAGAATATTACGTGACGGCAGACGTAACCCAACTGGAAGTGGGCTTTTACTTTTACGACAAAGGTAAGGCCTGGTTTGATGATATAAGCATCGAGGCCTTGCCGGATAGCCCGCAGAAGCCTGCATCAAAGGTGGCGAAGAAATACCTCGGGGAGGTTTGCAAAATAATAGACAAGCAGGGATGGTATCGGGATTCAGTGGACCTGGACCAGGCTTATAAAAATGCACTGGAGCTGATACCCGACGCTAAAACTACGAGTGACTGCTACGAGGGCGTAGCCTACATTATGGACAGGCTGGGTGATAAACAGGGCAAGTTCTACGACCCTACAACTGCAAAAAACTGGCTGAAAGAAGAAAAAATAAATGATGAACAGCCACTCTACCCTGCCGTGAGGATGCAGGATAGCTACTACGTGCATATTAATCTACCCGGCGTAACAGCTATGAGCAAAACGGTGCTCACCAAATATGCAGATACCCTGCATCAGCAGCTGGCAGCGCTGGACCAAAAAAATATTAAAGGCTGGATTCTTGACCTGCGCGAGAATGTCGGCGGAAACGCCACGGCTATGCTCGCAGCGGTAGGGCCGCTATTAGAGACAGAAGTTTGCGGAAAGTATATCAGGCGGAAGGAAACTGTTGACTGGACTTATAAAAATGGGAAGGCTACTATAGATACGACTATCATAAAAGTGAATAAGCCATACACAGCGCCATCCCAGAAATTACCTTTAGCAATACTGACTAGTGATGGTACTTATGGAGCGGGAGAGCTTGTATTGGTAGCCCTGAAGAACAGGGAAAAGATGAAATCTTTCGGAGAACGGACGGCAGGGGCTACTTACAACGAAAAGAGAATCACCCTCTCAGACGGGGCAATGCTGTTCTTTACAGCAGGCGTCATGTGCGATACCAAAGGACAGCGCTACGACGGCAGGATAACCCCGGATTCGCACATCCGCCTGATCTATAAAGAAGACGCCTGCCTGCTGAAAGCCTTAAAATGGCTGAAGGAGCAACCTTAACGCGGAGGCGGAGGTCTGCGATGATCGTTCCCCATTATCCTGCCGGCCAGTTCAGCTACCAGTTCATCCAGCTTCGGCTGCTGCTCAGGGCGCAGCACAGCTCTCAGTTTCCTGAAGTGATCGAAGGTCATTTCCTCTTTCAGGCTGTCGTTGGTTTTTAGTTTGGCTAGCAGATCGTCCTTTAATACACTGTCAACAGGGTCCTGCTTCAGCAATGCAAATAAGTCGGTGTGTAATTTTGAATCGGCACCTTGGATGTCTATCATTTGGTTGTGGTGCTCATCTTTAAGTACCCGGAAAGCTTCCTGCTGTTTATCATCCAGACCTATTCGTTCAATGATCATCTGATCAGGCCGCATATGAGGACCATGGGGCGGCCCTTTGCGATCATCATTGTGTAACCATAGGTAACCCAGCACCCCGGCATTAAGCAGGAGTAGCATGATGATCACTATCTTATAGAAGTGTTCGTTCTTCATAATCCAAGCGGGTTAGAGGTTCCGAAATCATAATACTCGGCCAGGCTTTGCGCGGGAGCTTCCCGTTCCTGGGCTCGCTCATGCCCGCGGATGGCAAAGAAATTCAGCGAAAGGAGAATAAGCAGGCAAGCCGCCGCTGCCGACAGCGCACTGAGCGAAATGACCTTAACAGGCTGCCTACGGGCCGCCGCCATGATCTGTTCGAACATATCCGTGGCTGAGCGGGCCGGTTCTATACCAGCCGTGCTATCGAGCACCTCTTCTACCCATTTGTTCTTTTCCCGTTTCATTTACGAACTATTTAGACGTTGCTATATGTTTAATCCTTCGTATTGTTATAAAACTCTGACAATATGGCCCGCAGCTTCGATTTTGCCCGCTGAAAAAGGGATTCCACAGCCTTTTCTGAAACGCCCATGATCTGGGCCACTTCCTTCTGGGGCAGGCCTTCAATCTGCTTGAGCACAAAAGCGGAATACTGGTTTTCGGGCAACTGTTTCAGGGCACTAAACAGGTGTTTTGACTTGTCTTTATTCTCCATAAGTACGCCGGGATGCTGGAAATCTCCCGGCTCATGTATGAAGGAGTCCCCCTCCCTGTTCATAAGACTGGAGATAAAGGCAAAACGCTTTGCCCGCTTTTTATACCTGATCTTATCCAGGCATTTATTGATTGAAATGCGATAAATCCATGTCTGGACAGTAGAACCGCCCTTGAAGCCAGCAGCCGCCTGGTAAACCTGTACAAAAGTGTCCTGCATAGCCTCCTCGGCTTCTTCCTCGTTCTGCAGGTAAAGGAGACAGGTATTATACACCTGGCTGCTATGCAAATCGTATAGCTGCCGGAAAGCCCGTTCATCCCCTTTAGCAATAAGTTGTAAAATGTTGTCAGGCAGCATCCAGTGGCGGTGTGTGGAGGCAAGATATAAAGCTTTCGCTAAAATCGTAGCGGCTCATTCAGCGGCCTTTCTTATTTTCGGTATATGGAAACATTAGGCACAGGCTCAAAAATAGAGCATGCACATTTTGGCAAAGGGACTATAGTAGAGGTGGCTTCAGAATTTTATGTAGTATGGTTTAAGTCGCAGAATGCTGTAAAAAATGTAAGTAAAGACTATGAAGGACTAAAGGTGCTGGAAGTTTCTGCAGCGGATACAGGCAGCGGTGGCAATATTAGCCTGGCTGATATAGAAGAGGCCCTTGAGAACGTACTTGAAAGGCGCCTGCACGAGGTAGAAATGGTGCCCCTGGGCAGCAGGTGGAATAACGGAGTTCTGATATTAAAACCATCAGACCCTACATTACAAGCCAAGGAGGTGCCTATCGAATCCTTCTTTCATAAAATAGTAATGGTAAGAGACAGGCTGCGCCTGATAGAGCAGAAGATCAACTCGAACAAAAAACTGACGGACGA
>DASPNB010000499.1:0-3016 GCA_035626755.1 Flavipsychrobacter sp. | reverse complement strand
TGGTACTCGCTGTACTTCCGGTTATAGCGCAGGCCTGCTATCAGGTCGCCTTTTGAGATGCGGTCACCTTCGTCTACTGCAACGGCATATAGATTGTTGTAAACAAAATAATGAGCGCCTTTGCGTATGAAGACTGAAACTTTGTCGTCTATCTGCAGGATCTTGGTCACCTCACCGCTGCAAAAGGCGTAGACCTCTTCGCAGGGAGAAACGATCATCACCTTCTGTGGCAGTTTGGCTTTGCTCAGGTATTCCTGTACCAACACCACAGCGCCGTTCTTCAAAGGCAGTGAGCCAATGGGTGTCTTCTTTTCTGCAAAGGCAGTAGTAAGTGCGAAGAAGCACACAAGCGTAAACAAAATTCTCATCAGGAAAACAATTGGTTGTTCAAAAATAGGATAATTAAAAGAGGGCAGAGACATATGAATGTCGCATTAACAAGGTTTTTCACATGTTTTTAGTGATTGTGGATGAGTTTGTTGTTTTTTGGGGTTGGGGAGCTTGGCTGCTGTTATAATTCCTGGCGATTAAAGCTAAACGCTAAGGGCGCAAAGCAGGCGCAAAGATTAAGCAAAGCTCAGTGAAGTTCAAATGGAAGTCTGATTTCGTTCGGGCGAGGGGCCTGGCTGCTGCAAGCACCACCCCGGCGCGAGCAGTCGCTGTGTTTCCCACCCCCGCAGCGTAGCTGCTTACCCCTCCCTGCTCCCGACATTCGTCGGAACACGGCAGGAGGGGAGTCGTCTATTGAAAATGGCCGCTTGCGGCGGCCATTTTTTTAGGAAGATTATTTAGAAGATTAGTTCTTTACGAGTTTGAAATTGCGGGTGTGATCGTCTTGCCGGAGTGTGACGATGTACATAGATGGCGCAAGTTTGCTGATGTCGTGGTGGAGCTGGTGCTCACCGGCGCCCAGTTTGTAATCATTGGTATACACTACTGCTCCCTGCAGGTTGCGTACGGTGACGCTTACGGCAGTGTGCCTGCTAAGCATTATATGTGTGCTGAATGCGCCGCTGGCAGGGTTTGGAGAGATGTAGCTGTTTTCCTCGTCGCCCAGCAATTGTTTTATGCCCAGTACACAGCCGGGAGTATACCATTGAGTGTCGAGCCAGGCCAGCCTGTCTTTGATGAAAGTCTTGATCCTGCTGATCTCTTCAGGATAGTTGGCAGGCGGTCCGCCAGGCTCGTTGGTCAAAGGCACACCGAATATCTGCCATTCAGTGAAGTTGCGCCCCTGTGGGGTGCCGCCGCCCTGTGTTACGTTCAGCATGCTATCAACTGAATCGATGTAGTTGAAGATCGTGAGTGTATCGAGCACATCGTTTCTCATTTGCGTGTAGCGGCATTTCAGTTCTGTGACGAAAGCAGTATCGTTCATCAGCCTCTGCCACCAGAAAGGTGGGAGGTAAGTGCTGGAGCCGCAGGTCTGGCCATAGTTGTAGGCAAAGCCGGTGGCCTGGGAAGCATTGCAGTCGGCAGTATTATAAAGCGACCTTTCGTGGCTCCAGGGCGGGCCTATGCGCAGTTTCTTTGACTTGTCTTTGTAAAGGAAAATGTTTTTGCGATAAGCATCTTCATCCTTCATTACCTCATTGTAGATAAAGAAATCGCGGAACCACTTGATGGCGGCAAAGCCCCTCCAGCCGATACCCGTATCCTGGAAGTTGGCAGAAGCCAGTGAATCTTCAAACTTCCTTACATAAGCCTGGATCCAGGCTTTTTGTACCCCGGTAATCTCATCCCATTTTGGTTCTTCGTAGAGGAACTTGATGTTTTGTGAACCACTGGCAAAAGGAGGCTGATGCAAGCTAGTCCAATAAGTATTCGCATTGGTACCAGCTTCATCGATGGTAAAGATATAACCACCTGTGATCTCCTCGCCAGAGTTATCACCGGGCTGGAGGGTGGCGATATCAACGCGGGAAACATCCCTTTTTATCTTTTCTCCGAAGAGATAAACGCCTTTGTACTGGTCGCCGGTACCTTGGTTCACTATCACCTCACAGAGGCGCATGCGAGCGGCATAATAACCCATCTGGTTATAGATATAGAAGCCGGTGAGATCGCGCATCAGCGAACGGTCGGTATACTCGGCCAGGAGCACCCAGTCGTTCTCGGCGGGCATTCCCATGAGGGAAACATTTAAGGGGTCCTCTGAGAGGTTTGCCCAGGTTTCGATGCTATAAGATTTTTTAGGATTTGTCGACGACCCCCGCAACTTTACACCTATAAGGCCATTAAAAGCAGGAGCATCAGCAGGAGTATTGGTACCAGATATATTATCTATTATTTTTATGTTCCCATCTACCTGGCTACCGGTGATAGGCACAGCGGTGGTGATGATAACGATAGGCAGATTGGTACTGGTAAGCTGGGCACGTGAAGACAGGCCCGTGATACAGGCCAGAGCCAGTAAAAAGGTACGAAATAAACGCATGTTGTTAAGAATGTATTATTTATAAAGGTAAGGGATTTCTCAAATTAAATTTTTGCCAACTTTTCCAACGAATTATAAGGAAAATACGTCTATATTTGACTGTATCCCACCATGATAATACAGTGATTTAGCTGTGTGTTCCGTTTTTTTGATTGTGAATTATTTAATATTTTAGACATCGTTTGGTAATACAGAATTTTTATGAAAAGACTTTTTACGCTTTTATTCATATTAATTGCGAGTACAATCAGTAAGGCACAGGTTGTCATTAATGAATACTCATGTTCTAATCTGAACTCCTACCCGGATAACTACGGTGATTATGAAGACTGGATAGAATTGTATAATGCCGGTGGTACTGCGGTGAACCTGCAGGGATACTGGCTGAGCGATGATCCCGCCGATATTCAAAAATACCAGATACCGGCCGGTGTAACAATTAATCCCGGTGCGCGCAGGATGGTATTCTGCAGTGACAGGAACACGTTCTCGGGGGGTAATGTTCACACTTCTTTTAAGCTGAAGCAGACGAGGGGCGAGAAATTTGTGTTTGCTGACCCGGCAGGTAACATCCTGGAC
>DASPNB010000498.1:0-3636 GCA_035626755.1 Flavipsychrobacter sp. | reverse complement strand
TTTTGCAAGCGAAAGTGGACCACAACCTGAGGAGGACAGACTCATTTAACCAGAGAGCGCTGGTGGTGCAGTCCTTGGCAGGACTGAATGTATTGCTGGGGGAAGAGTCGGAAAATTTTTATGCAGTAGAGGACAGTTTGCAACTGAACCTTAATCTTCACCCCGTAGACAGGGAGCGGCTGAAGGAAATAAACATTTCTATTGATTCGGCAAGGCGTGTAGCTGAATTATCGAAGCTCAATGCAAGAATAGCAAGGACATACCAGCTGCCTGTAGTGTCGCTGGATGCGAGTTATAATTTTACGCGAAATACCAGTGCAGCAGGTTTTGCATTGTTTAGCAGGAGTTTCGGCCCAACCGGTGGCATCAATGTGAATGTACCACTCTTCCGTGGTGGTAACCTGAGGCGAGAGGCAAAGGTAGCTTCGCTACAGGCAATGAGGGATGAACTGGCATTTGAAAAACAGAACACTGAGGTAAGCCGCCGCTACCGCTCGGGCTGGAGGAATTATGAGATGGCTGTAGCCGCTTATCTCTTACAAAGAGAGAATATACAATATGCCAAAGAGAACATGGACATACAAAGGGCGCGTTTCAGGGCGGGAGTAGCAACTACACTTGAGACCCGTGAAGCTGAGCGCAGCTACGTGGAGGCGCTGGGAAATCTTTATACCGCTGCCTACAATGTGAAGGTGAATGAGACGATAGTGCTGGAGCTGGAGAACAGGTTGGTGCAATAGCTTGAGCCGCGTATTATTGTCGCTTCTTTAATTAATAAAATCAAAGCCGTTTAATAAGCCTACCTTGGGAAGGTCTTCAGCCGTTAAGGTGATGCGAGGTGATGATGCCGGACAGAAAAAATGAGGGTAGTAAGTGATGGAAACGTATAAAGGTGATTTCGGTGATAAACAGTTTTACTTCAAGCCACAAAAGGACGGTGTTTCATACGTTGTGGAACCATACCAGATGAAAGGTTTTAAGGGTTTTAAAATGATTCAGCGGCCTGACGGCGATGTTAGTGCCGCTGAGGGAAGGAAAGAATGGTTGATATCTCCGGTCGATGGCCTGCCTGAATGGGTGATAGCTTTGGAAGGCGATCTCAGTGACTATATACAAAAAAAATCGGGGCATCTGCTCTGATTTTTTTTGCTGTTGTTCGCCTCAGTCCGGTTCACATGGACATAAGCTAAGTTATTTGAGTTCCGGGAGCGCTTCCTTAAGAAGTCCGGGAAGCAAAAAGTATGCGATCAACATTAATACGAGAGCCACCAGTACATGTACCAGTGTGGCCCGCTGAAACACACCAAATCGACTTTTGTATTCAGGACTAAAGAACTGCATATAGAATATCACGGTATACAGCGGCATAATTAAGCTTAGTGACATGACCAGATATTGGTTCCATGGAACATTCTTAAACGGAATGATAATAGCAGTAATCAGGATATTAAGCAGAAGCTCTCCTCCCTGCCTGTAGGCGTTCAGTACCAGGTGCTCAGCATAGTTCTTTCGTGAACGCCTGAATAAAAGAAATGTAAAAAGCGAATACACAGGTATGGTTACCAATGCAAGTATCTTATAGTTGTCCAACCATAGCTTCTGCAGGCCGTTTACCAGATCTCCCGTCTTCTCGTCTGTCGGTATCATCTTAGCGATCTTAAATCCGGATGCGGAGATCAGCAGGTGATAGATAGCTATCAACAGTATAATGAACGTCACATAGTTAAAATGCTTTACGCGCTTACCTTGTATGTAGCTGCGTACCGAATGTCCAGGCCGCGAGAGGAGCCGTGTGGCCGTGAAGAAGAATCCTTTATCAAAATGGAATATACCATGAATAAGATCGTGAGAAAAAATATGCTTTAAAGAGAAGCGATGAGTTTTAATAGATTGACCGCACCGGCCACAATAGTTCATTTCTACCCGCTGGCCGCAGTTAAGACATGTATGATCTGCCATGCAATAAAGATAGCTATAACCCTATATTATCCATAGTTGTGGTCCCGTATTGTGAAGTGATCATTATATTTGATGCCTAAAAGAAAAACTATGAGCAAACCACAGTGTCCTAAATGCGGTGGCACCACCTTTACCGCACGGCCAGTGCCTGTAGAGAATCTGAATATGGAAATAGCCTTCATCACGTGCAAATCCTGCAATGCAGCCATTGGAACACTGAATATAACAGATACAAACCGCCTCAAGGGTCTGAGCGACCGGTTTCGTACGCCAGGCTAACTTACAGGAACAATATAGTATCCACGATGCCGTACAGGTTGAATACGGCACGGGTCTGCGTATCAAAGATGCAAAAAGGTGTGACATCCAAAGATGTCACACCTTTTTGCATCTTCATATACTAAATGTGCTCTTTGAAATATTCTAAAGTCCTTTTCAGTCCTTCGCTTCGTTCTACCTTTGGTTCCCAGCCCAGTATCGCCTTTGCTTTGGTGATGTCCGGTTGCCTTTGCTTCGGATCATCCTGCGGCAGTGGTTCATAAACTATCTTTGATTTGGAACCTGTCAGTTTTAATATCTCTTCAGCAAACTGCAATAAAGTTATCTCTGAAGGATTGCCTATGTTCACCGGCATATGGTAATCAGAAAGCAATAAGCGGTAGATGCCTTCCACCAGGTCATCCACATAGCAGAACGAACGCGTTTGTGAACCGTCGCCATATACAGTAACGTCTTCACCACGCAGGGCCTGGCTCATAAATGTAGGCAGCGCGCGGCCATCATCGAGGCGCATGCGCGGACCATAGGTATTGAATATGCGGATGATGCGTGTTTCTACCTGGTGGTAGTTGTGGTAGGCCATAGTGATACTCTCCATAAAGCGCTTAGCCTCATCATATACACCACGTGGGCCGATGGGGTTTACATTACCCCAGTATTCTTCTGTTTGCGGGTGAACCAGCGGATCTCCATATACTTCTGAAGTAGAGGCAACCAGTATGCGGGCACCCTTAGCCTTAGCAAGACCAAGGAGATTGTGCGTTCCCAGTGAGCTTACCTTTAGTGTTTGTATCGGCATTTTCAGGTAGTCGATAGGACTGGCAGGAGATGCGAAGTGTAGTATGTAGTCGATCTTACCCGGTACATGCACGAACTTGCTTACATCGTGATGATAGAACTGGAACTCCTTTAAGGGAAAGAGGTGTTCAATATTCTTGATGTTGCCGGTAAGGAGGTTGTCCATGCCGATCACTTCGTAGCCTTCTTTCAGAAAGCGATCACAAAGATGAGATCCCAGGAATCCGGCGGCACCGGTAATGAGTATGCGCTTAGCCATTTGAATTATTTTGGGTATTAATCTATTACCTTTCTTTCGCGAACAGTGGTTTCTACCGGCTGGGCGATGCTTGCCCTTATCTTGTCATTCACTACCTTGCGGCCGATGCTCTCATAATAGAAGCCACATTCTTCCATTTTCTCCAGGGTGTACACGTTGCGGCCATCGAAGATAACAGGCATCTTCAGCGTTTCGCTGATGCGTGCAAAGTCAGGATTACGGAACTCACTCCATTCTGTAACAATCACCAGCGCATCGGCGCCTGTGATAGCATCATATTGATTGTCAGCATAAGCGATCTTGTCGCCCAATAAGCGTTTCACATTTTCCATTGCTTCGGG
>DASPNB010000497.1:0-3390 GCA_035626755.1 Flavipsychrobacter sp. | reverse complement strand
GAGGATGACATCCTTTGCATTAAAGGCACAAAGCAGGTCACGGGAGGCTATGTCGACTCATACAACGACCACCGCATAGCTATGGCTGCTTCCGTCGCTGCTATCAAATCGAGAAATGCAATTATCGTAGACCATGCTCAGGCCGTAAATAAATCGTACCCAGATTTTTTCAGGCACTTGCAGGCTTTACACATACAATGTAGCTTTAACGATTAGTATGAATTCATTTGGACGCATATTCCGGATCAGCATCTTTGGCGAATCACACGGGCCGCTCGTAGGCATTACCATCGATGGTTGTCTTGCAGGCATCCCTCTTATAGCCGAAGATTTTCTTGCCGATCTTAATCGTCGCAAGGCAGGAGCTTCCGGCACCACGCCACGTAAGGAAGATGACACTCCCACAATAGTTAGTGGCTGCTTCAATGATCACACTACAGGCGCCCCGCTCACAATCATTTTTGAGAACAATAACACTCGCTCCACAGATTACGATGCTATAAAAAACACTCCCCGCCCCGGTCATGCCGATTTTGTACTAAACAAAAAACACAACGGTTTCAACGACCACCGTGGCGGAGGTCATTCTTCAGGAAGATTGACGGTTGCAATTGTTGCAGCCGGTATCGTTGCTAAAAAGATGCTATCGCACATAAATATTTCCGCACGGCTGATAGAAGCAGGCGGCAACGCAGATATTGAGGCCGCCATTCAGAAAGCAGTTGATCAGCAGGATAGCATAGGTGGACTGATACAGTGCACCGCCACTGGCATCCCGGTTGGCTTAGGTGAACCTTTCTTCGACTCTGTAGAATCTGCCATCAGCCACATCGTATTTTGTATCCCTGCAGTAAAGGGAATTGAATTCGGCGCAGGCTTCGCCGCAGCTAAAATGACCGGATCTCAGCACAACGATTCAATAGTCGAGGCGACAGGAAAAACAGGTACCAATAATTCCGGAGGCATTAACGGCGGCATTACCAACGGAAACGACCTTCTATTCAAAGTAGCCATCAAACCAACCAGCAGTACCCCCAAAGAACAACACACCTGGAACAATGCAACCCAACAGGTAGAGTCATTCACCGTAAAGGGCAGACACGACCTCTGCATCGCTCTGCGCGCGCCAGTACTTGTTGAGGCGGCTACAGCTATTGCCCTGGCGGACCTATTATTAATAGAAAAGGCTCTTAGTTAAGAGCCTTTCAATATCATTCTGCAATTTGCTATTGAGCAATTACGAATTATTTGTGTTGTCTTCTACCAGTAACTTCATCAGTTCCTGTATTTCTTCAGCCTTTTGTTCCTCGCGCTTGTAGCGGTAGCATAGCGCAAGTTCTTCCAGCATTTTAAATATTACTCTCTTAGTACTGAGTGGAGCAAAATATGACTCTTTATCTGTTGCATTTATCTTACGCAGGTAGGTATCCACATCTTTCTGCGTATACACCATGCCGCTGATAGGATCAACAAAGAACTGTATCTGTTGCACCGCATCCGTATCAGGACTAAAGAAATTATGAAGCGTATCGATATAGGCGAAAACAAACTGCCTCGGCACATCTACCGCAAATATGGGAATGTCAAGTAGCTCACACAGGGCCAGGTATAGCACACCTATGCTATAGGCATTGCCTTGCTTGCTTTCCACTACCTGGTTAATGAAAAAATACTTGGGATCTCTCTCTGTCAGTTCATGTCCCTGCAGCTTATAATAGCTGTAAAGAATACTGTTGAACACATTCACCTGTTCCAGAGGCGTCAGGTAATTATTCAGCTCCAGCCAGATATTTCTGCGCATCTGGTCAAACTGGCTAAGTATAGCCGGGACATTAAGATCGGGAAATTGATACTTGGCTACCAGAATAGCACCCCTCAATAGTTCGGGATTCTTAGAGCTGCTCCACTCCAGCATTTCATGCTGCAGGTCCTGGAAATGTACCCTGTGTATCAGCAGTTCTATCCTCTCTTGCAGCGACTCGTCTATAGTCACCTCCCACAGTTGCTCCAGGTTGGGTATTATATCCTTGCCATAGTGCAACAGCTTCTCAGCAACCGTATCAAACACTTCATCATCCGGGTCATCTATCAGTTGCAATAGCGCTGATATTTCCTTGTTTTGCTGCATTCCTCTAATTCCCTGTTCACCATTAAGTTACGAAATTCTTACGATTTTTTCCTGCCTCTGGCCGACTTTTTTGGAGGATTTGCCTTCGCTTCTTCTATAATAGCTATCACTTCTTCTATCGTTAAGTCCTCAGGTTTCTCTGTTTTTTCCTTAGGCAGTTTATAGTTGCGAAGTCCTTGCTTTATATACGGACCGTATGGTCCTTTAAGGATCTTTATCTTTTCTTTCTCAAATATCTTTATAGTCGCCTCTGCTGCTGCCTTTCTTTTTTCTTCTATTAGTGGCGCCAGCTCGTCAAGCTCAACAGTGTAAGGATCCATCTCTTTTTTCAAAGAGTAGAACTTCCCATCATGTTGGGCATAAGGACCAAAGCGGCCGATATTCACTACCACCTCTTCTCCTTCAAAAAGACCTACCTTCCGTGGCAGCTTGAATAACTCCATTGCCTCCTCAAATGTGATAGTTTCTATGCTTTGATTAGGGCGCAGCTTCGCAAATCTTGGCTTGTCTTCTGCTTCCTGCGATTTTTCTTCTTCAGTCTTTTTCTTACCACGGCCACCGCCTTTAGGCTTTTCAGTTTGCTCCGGGGCTGCCCCTATCTGCACCATCGGGCCAAAACGGCCCAGTCTTGCAAATACGGGTTTACCGCTTTCAGGATCTACGCCCAGCTCGCGCTCGCCTTTGGCTCGTTCAGCATGCTCTAACGTGTGCTCTACATTCTCATGAAACGGGTGATAGAAGTTATCTATCATTTTGCTCCACACTTTTTTACCATTGGCTATTTCGTCAAACTCTTCTTCTATCTGCGCAGTGAAGCTATAATCCATCACCTGCTTAAAGTTGTCATTCAGAAAATCAGTCACCACCATACCAAGATCGGTAGGGAATAGCTTTGACTTTTCTGCACCCGTATTTTCAGACTCTGTTACCTGCTTTATTTCACTTCCTTTCAGAGAGATGATCTGGTATTCCCTTCTTACTCCTTCCTTATCTCTCCGTTCAACATAGCCACGGGTTTGTACCGTACTGATTGTCGGCGCATAAGTAGACGGTCGACCTATCCCTAGTTCTTCCAGCTTTTTCACCAGCGATGCTTCCGTGTATCTCGGGCTCGGTCGGCTGTAGCGTTCCGTAGCTTTCACTTCCTGCACATCCAGTTTCTGGCCGGCAACCAGGGGCGGCAGCATACCTTCATTTTCATCTTCGCCGTCTTCTTCATCTTTGCCTTCACTGTATACTTTCAGGAACCCGTCAAAGCGAAG
>DASPNB010000496.1:0-2615 GCA_035626755.1 Flavipsychrobacter sp. | reverse complement strand
AACCATAGTCTTCCCGTTGCCCCCCATACACCTTCATCCATGCTAATTGCTTATTGCTGTCTATCTTGCCAACCATGAGGTTATAGCGCATGCCATTGTTAGTGTCGGGGGATGAGTAGGGAATGTCCCCGTCAAAGCTGCTGGTAGTGCCTGTAAATACAACCCCTCTGTCTGAGGTTGCCACCCCATCGCGAGGCGCTTCAGTCATCGTTCCACCAAAGAACTGGGTCCAGTGCAGATATAAGTGCTGAGCCTTTGCCTGAAAGCAGATGAAAAAAATGAAAAAGAAAACTTTGAAGAGCTTTTTCATATAAGGCCGGTTTAAGAGTGTATTTAAGTGATGGGTGCGATCTATTATCGAAGGGTTAAAATTTCATTTTTTACGCTTTGAAAAGATCGTAATGTGAAATTACTTTTTTTTGTTTGGTTATAATAGGCTGAGCGTTTTGTTCTTTACCTCAACTCCACCGCCTTGATGCCGGCGAGCAGCCGGAAGGCGGGTGACTCGGCAGGGAAGGAAAAGGTGCTTCTCATAAAACGGACTTTTTAGGTGTATGTAAATTAATTAACTACAAAATTTGCCGAGTCTTTCTCCCCAGTGGCCGACTGCCATTTGACCATATAAACCCCTTTTGCCCATGCTGAAACATCCAGTTCTATTTCTGTCTTATCCGTGTGCTGCCTGCTGTAAACTATTCTTCCGCTGTTGTCTGATATCGTTAATGCGCATTTTAATCTCCTCTGAGGCAAAACTATCCTTATCACATCCTTTGCCGGATTAGGAAATATTTTCAGCAATTCTTTCTTGGGCATCTTACTTTTTACTGATGCAGGATCAGGAACATCAAATACGCCTGATATATATACTTCTGATGCTGTGCTATGATTATTTATAAGATTGATGCCTTCGAAAAATTCTGACGAAAGAGTTGAACCGCTTACGACATACCCATTTTTAAAAGTTATCAGGTTCTGATAGGTTTCTTGTTCAGTACCTCCGAATATTTTTTCATAATACGGACTGCATGAACTATCTAACAAGTATATCCTTGTATCCGACAAACCAAAACGCCCCGGCCATAAGGGGAAACCCGTATAACATTTTGAAACAAATATGTAGTCATTGGTGCCAAATGGGAGAACATTACAGGCATCATTGTTCAATATCGTATCTCCCATCCTGCAACCCGACAAATAATTTCCATTACTTCCAACTTTAATTACCCAGATAGATCTGTAAAAGCTGTTATTGTTATTTTGCACCATCAGGTCGATGGATCGAGTGAATCCTGAGATGACTATGGTGCTATCCCTTTCATCCCATATCGCATCAGAGACCCCATCGTTCTCGCTCCCACCATAACTTTTACTCCAGAGCACATTACCTACGGTATCTAATTTCAACAGGTAGTAATCTACATCGCTGTGCGGCACAATATGCCAGGAACTATCGTCACAATCGTGGTCGTAAGAGCTTGAACTGCCGGTCATAAAGTACCCTCCATCGGCTTGAAAAATACTTCCGTGGCCATCCTCTGACCCCGATCCGCCAATGTTTTTCGACCATTGCAGATTACCGATACTATCTGTCTTGATAACAAGCCAATCAAAATCGAAAAAACCTCCATAATGAAATGGTACATCGTAGTCAGAACCATTGGTCAACCCGAGAATGATGACGCCGCCGTCTGAAGTTTGAGCGAATGAAAGTGCCTCATCTGAGGTCGAACTACCATAAGTTTTTTGCCACAACAGGTTACCCTGTCCGTCCAGGCAGAGCAGCCAAATATCTGTCTGTCCCTTTAAACCCGTTGCATCTCCGTCATAGGAGTTAGTATTTCCTAATACGGCGTAGTTACCATTGTTAAGCTGTAGTACTTTTATACCTTCGTCACGGCGTGAACCACCATAAACCTTTACCCAGGCGAGTTGTTTATTGCTATCCATTTTGCCTACCAGCAAGTTGGTAGGCGCAGATACCTGCGAATCATTCTGGCTTGCCGGGATATCGTAGTTGCCTATAGTATCTGAGGTCATACCGACAAATACTATACTGCTATCCGGCGTAGATATGCTATGAAAAGCATAGTCAGACATTGTTCCCCCAATGAACCTCGTCCAGTGCAGATACAATGGCTGTGCAGAGCCCGAAAGACTGAAGAAAAAAATGAAAAAGGAAACTGTGAAGAGCTTTTTCATATAAGGCCGGTTTAAGAGTGTATTTAAGTGATGGTGCGATCTATTATCGAAGGGTTAAAAAGATCGTAATGTGAAATTACTTTTTTTGTTTGGTTATAATAGACTGAGCGTTTTGTTCTTTACCTCAACTCCTACCGCTTGATGCCGGCGAGGGTCCCCGGAAGACGAGGGAGGAAACCGGTATTCGCGGGTTTGCCCGGTTAGTGGACAAGAACGCGCTGTGCTTTCCCCCTCCCCCCTGCCCCCGCTTAGCGGGACACGGCAGTGGGAGAGTCGGTGTATTTCCTTTTCCCGCTTCCTATATTTGTAGGGATGACGAAGAAGGAGCGCTTTGAGTTTGTAATTGATTGGTTCCGGAAGAATAACCCGGATGCGGAGACGGAACTGCATTATACCAATCCGTATGAACTGCTGGT
>DASPNB010000495.1:0-5135 GCA_035626755.1 Flavipsychrobacter sp. | reverse complement strand
GACCGGCTTCGCATAAAGCAGCACCAGGCATATGAACGAGGCCATAAGTATATACAAGGCAGGAATTACCGGGTAACCAAATGCCTTGTACGGGCGCGGGATATTCGGCTGGGTGCGACGCAGTTTAAACACTCCCGCGATAGTGAGAATATAAAACAGCAATGCTGTGAACACAATATAATCAAGCAAATCACCATAGCGCCCGCTAAGGCAAAGCACGCAGGCCCATACACATTGCACCCAGAGCGCCCAGGCCGGTACGCCGTTCTTATTCAGGGTACCTGCTTTGCGGAAGAACAGCTTGTCATTAGCCATTGTATAATAAACACGTGCACCCGAGAGAATAAGGCCATTGTTGCAGCCAAAGGTTGAAACCATGATCATTACAGCGATAAAAGTGGTTCCGAAGCCACCAAATATTTTAAGTGCCGCCGCCAGTGCCACCCTGTCTTTCTCTGCATTTGCTATCTCGGTGATACTAAGCACGTTCAGGTACATCAGGTTCATAGCCACATACAGGCAGGTAACTACCAGCGTACCTATAAAGAGGCTCAAACCAATATTGCGCTCAGGCTTCTTTATTTCACCTGCTATAAAAGTCACATTGTTCCAGGCATCGCTGGAAAAGATAGTACCTACCATAGCCACACAAAGCGCCGAAATAAGTGCGCCTGTGTCCAGGCCGATCTTGTTGATAGCGCCCGATGCACTGTCAAAGCTTATGTCCTGCGCAAGCCATGCTCCGTTCCAGTTGCCCTGCCATACGGTACTGTCGGAAAAGGCCATAAAACCAAAAATGATCAGAGCTGCCATAGCAGCCATCTTGGCAAAGGTGAAAATGAACTGTATCCATTTACCACTCTTCACGCCGGAGGTATTGATCGCAGTAAGCAATACTATAATGCCAATACCCACCAATTGTGCCGCATGTATGCTGAATTGAAAATTCTCAGTAACGCTTATTGGCCCGAGAAGTACATTTTCTTCGCCCAGGGAAGGCACCAGGTAGCCCAGGAATTTGCCGAAGGCTACGCCTACCGCCGCAATGGTACCTGTCTGTATCACAGCCAGGAAAGCCCAACCGTAGAGGAATCCAAATAATTTGCCGAAAGCTTCGCGCAAGTACACATATTGGCCCCCAGCCTTGGGGTACATGCCGCTTAGCTCTCCATAACTCAGCGCTGCGGTAAGCGTTATAAAACCTGTAATTACCCAGGCAGCTATCAGCCAACCGGGACTACCCACCCTGCGGGCAATGTCGGCACTCACTATAAAGATACCCGAGCCTATCATGGAGCCTATCACCAACAGGGCTCCATCCAGCAGGCTCAGCGAGCGATGAAAATGTGATTTATTTTCCAAGTGCGTGATTTTCAAGAAAAATAGTAATTATTTCTCTACTTGTGGATTTTATTGCGATCTCCCCGTTCAGTAGTCGCTTTCTTTTTCCTTCTCTATCATTTCCAATATGCGTTTCGATAGCAGGCCGTCTCTGTAGGTTAGTTTTATCCGCAAAGTATCTTTCACATTCAGCATTATTTCACCATCTACATTTTCTTTGCCCTGTCGTGGAAAGTACCAGATGCTTCCTATGGTTACATAACCGCCCTGTATCGCTGTCAGGTAGTATTTATCACCCTTCTCAAAAGGGTATTCATAGCGCTCCGCTTCTAGTTGCGGAAACCAGTATTTGCGTACCAGTTCATCTTTAATGTTGCTGTAGAGGTTCAGGATATCGGGCTCTTTACCGGGTACAAAAACTACCTCCATACCATACAGGCTGTCATTAAAGAAAAGCAAGAGTATTTCCTGCGCATGACGGCCCGCAAATTCACAGTCCTTATAATAAAGCAGGTTCTCGTTCGATTTTGTTTCAGGGTCTCTACCTGTTTTGCTGCTGATCTCGCTCTTCACGTGGGCCTGCCCGGCGTAAAATTTCAGCCCCCAGCAGCCATCCAGCTTCTGCCCGAAGCTGAAGACGGGTATTAATAATAGAAAAGAGAAAATAGCACGCTTCACAGGCGCACTATTTTTTCTTGCTTGTATCGGCAGTCTTGCCCTGGCTGCTATTCATGCCGTCTATCACATCTGCTGTAATATCCAGGCTTTCGTCCTTGTAAAGTATCGCGCCACCTTCGCTGTAGGAAAGGATGTAGTCGTAGCGCTTATCTGCATTGTATTCCTTCAGGAAGGCATCCAGCCTGTCGTGCAGGTCTTTATTAAAGGCTTCCTGTTCTTTTATCAGGGTTTCAGTAAGGGCGTTCTTACGCTTTTCCAGCGTCTCCTGCATTTGCAGCAGCCTTTTCTGTCCTGCCTCGCCTTCACTTTGGGTCAGCGTTCCTGCCTGCGCTTTTTTGCTGAACTCTGCCGCATCTTTCTGCAGTTGCATCATAGACCGCTCCAGTTCTGCCTCCATACCTGCCTGGCGCCTGGTAAATTCATCCTTTTTTTGTTTCAGGTAGGTATAGTTGGCCTCCAGCGTATCTATGTTCACATAGGCTATGCGTCCGGTACCGCCCCCCGGTGTGTTTGGGTGCTGTACATTAGCAGTTGTTTCTGTCTTTTTTTTATCTCCGCCGTTGCAGGCAGTAAAGAGTATCACCAGCCCGGTCAATGCCAGCGAAGCGAATATGATCGAAAACTTCTTCATTCAAATAAATTGTATTGATTATATGATAGCGCTTCTTATAACAGAACGCTGTGGGCAGCAAAAATAATATATGCTACCCACATTCCATCTTATATGTATATCTGTATATCGGCAAAGGAGCCGCAAATGTTACAGTTCCGGGCACTTATTCATAATATTCTATCAGCCTGGTAGTAACAACCCCTCCGGACGAGACAATTTTCAGATAATTCCCCCGGCTATCGGGTTCGGAGTAGGTATAGGTAACGTTCCTTTTCAAGCCGGAAGGCAACTCATAGGTAGCTGACGTCAGCTTGCCTTCTTTATCAAATTGGAAAGCCCTGCTGCGCTCCAACCCCCTCTTATCACGAGCTCTTGATTCCACCATATTTCCCGTTTCATCATACCTGCGCATTTCGTCCAGCCAATAACTGTTGCTGTCTGCGTTGTATGCCCACACTTCGGTGACGCGTCCATTTTTATCATAAACTTCCATACGCCTCTGCCCGGTGTTTTCTACAAATCTTTTCTGCTCATGCCTGTTAAACTGCTTCTTTACAGCCCTTGCATCTTTATCGTCATAGCTCGTCTCGGTCCTTGCATCAGGCTCAGCAGACCTGAAGTATTCAAATGCCGAGATCTCCCTGCCCTTTTCGTCGTATTTATAGTTTACCATCCTGTCATTAGCGATATCAGGTTTTGTACCCCGGTGAGCTTCTTCTCTTTGTAGTAGTCCATCTTTATAGAAGTACTTTATCACGGAGACTAATGCCAGTTCCATAGCACTTTCATCTTCATACTTTTTCCACAAGCTATCACGCTCTTCTGTAAGCTGTCCCTGCTCATTATACAGATAGATCAGCTTTTCAGTTTCATCACGACCTACCTGTTCTATTTCTGTCAGCTTCTTGATTTTCCCCTTCAGGTCCGATTTTGCGCAAGGGACACATTTTTTATAGCCGGTGTAAGAGCACAAAGGCAGTGTCAGCAGCAGTAAAACAGCATTTTTTGCATTAAACTTCATAAGGACGTAAAACTAAGAATATTACGCCTTACCTAAACCTATGATTACTGCATTATCTACGTCTAATAATATTCAATAGTTCTTACTGCAGTCGTTACAGGATCCTGTCCAAAATACATTTTACCCTTAGCTGAAGTAATCTTCCTGAGGTAGTTACCGTGCCTGTCTTCATTTTCGTAACTATAGTGTTCCGTATATTTCCCGCCTTCTTGCTGGCTCGCTACAAGCTCAATGATATCTCCTCTTTTATTGCGCTGAACGGTCTTGGTTTGCCATATTTCTCCATCCGGCATATACATTTTATACTCAATCGCATGTCCTTTGTCATCATACACAACACTCATGTCCCGCCAATAGCTTCGTAGTTCCTTGTTGTAATAGAACTTCTCTATCATCCTGCCATTTTCATCATACACATACTGCTCTCTTTCCTGCTCTTCAAAGCCACTGTCCTTCTCGGCCTTGGTGATACTACGCTCCGCCGGCTTTCCTTTCGGATTATAACTAATATGCTCCACCGACTTTGCTCCATGCTCCTCGGCAGGATTGTAATGCAGGGCCATCGTCTTCTCTCCGTTTTCATTGTACGTGTACTCTACTACCTTGGTAGCTGTGCTTAACCTCGGGGTGATATACTCCTCCTCCTTTATCAGCTTGCCGCGATCATCGTAGGTATAAACCACACGCCTTTCAATATTTTCTACAGGCATGCGCTCCATGTCCATGTTAAACGTATCTATCATCATCGCTCTTTTATTGCTGTTGTCGATCAATGTGATCATTTCCGTTAAATTTCCGTCGCCGTTAAAACGGTAACTTATTACAGTTGTACTCTGCACTCGTTTGCCACGCTCGGTATATTCCGTGGTATTGGTTTCCTTCAAACTTTTCACCTTCCCGCTAAGAGCATATTTCTCCAGGTCATTTTTTTGGGCATACGCTTGCGCGCAGGCAAGCACCAGCACAAAAGAAAAAAACTGTTTCATGACGCCGATTTTAGCATTAAATTAAATAATATTCAAACACACAGCGTGCATAGGCTGGCAGGAATTGCCCGTTTAATGCCTGGCCATCCTTTTAATCCGCAAATCCCGGTTCTAAACGTACCTTTGCAGCCTAATGTCATATTCCATCGATCAAATACTGGCCAATCTGCAGATTGAAGCACTCAACGAGATGCAGCAGGCTTCCATAGAAGCCAACAAAAAGCACGATGATGTTATCCTGCTTTCTGCAACCGGCTCGGGCAAAACCCTTGCCTTTTTATTGCCTGTCCTCGAATCGCTGGATTATTCCAATACTTCCACCACCCAGGCCATCATCGTTGTACCTTCCCGCGAACTGGCTCTGCAGATAGAACAGGTGTTCCGCAGCATGGCTACAGGCCTGAAGATCACAGCCTGCTATGGTGGCCATAAAAGGGAAATAGAAGAGAACAGCCTCCTTCATCCTCCTGCGCTGATAGTTGCTACACCCGGCCGT